>NZ_JBHVFE010000140.1:0-18914 GCF_042801945.1 Kitasatospora sp. NPDC057542 | reverse complement strand
TGCTCGGGGTGTTGCGCCGGGTGGGGCTTGAGTGGGGTCGGGTTGCCGGGGATCCGCAGGCATGGCGACGTGCGCTGCCGGTGGATCCGGATCTCGGTCGTTATCCCGCTCCTTCTGAGGTCCTGCCGGTCCGCTTCGGTCGTTTCGTACGGGTCGCCGCGGTTGGCGGACGACCACCGGCGGTTGAGGCGACCAGCGAGGACACACGGACTTCTCGGCTCGGCCGGGTCGGTTCCAGGGTCCGACACGTGTTGCTCGGGGCTCCGCTGAGGAGCACCGCGATCGCGCATGAGCGGATGCGCAAGCTGGTGGCGTTGCCGGTGCTCTCCGCCGACGCGCTCTCCTCGGTCGCGTACGGACCTGAGGCGATGCTGGCCGTTCTCGTCCTCGCCGGTGCCGCCGGGTTGCGGTACTCGGTGCCGATCGCCGTGACGATCGTGTTCCTGATGCTCGCGGTCGGGGTGTCCTACCGCCAGACGATCCGCGCCTATCCGCACGGCGGTGGTTCGTACATCGTCGCCACCGCCAACCTGGGCCGCGTTCCCGGGCTGGCGGCCGCTGCCGGTCTGGTGACCGACTACATCCTCACGGTCGCGGTGTCGATCGCCTCCGGGATGGCGGCGGTCACCTCGGCGATCCCCTCGCTCGAACCCGACATCGTGCCGATCGGCGTCGTCGTGATCGCTGTGCTGCTCGCCGGGAACCTGCGCGGTGTGCGGCAGGCGGGTGCGCTGTTCGCCGCACCGACGTACGCCTTCGTCCTCGCGGTCCTCGCACTCGTCGCCGTGGGTCTGTCCGATGCGGCCGGCCACGGTTTCCACCCGCCGGCGACACCACAGCCGACCGCGACCGAGGGCATCAGCCTGCTCCTGGTCCTGCGTGCCTTCGCCTCCGGCTCGACGGCGATGACAGGCATCGAGGCGATCTCCAATGCGGTGCCCGCCTTCCAGCCGACCGAGTGGCGCAACGCCCGCACGACACTGACCTGGATGGTCGGCCTGCTCGTCGCCCTGTTCGCGGGCACGATCGCTCTGGTCCACCTCGACGGCGTCGTGCCCCGTGCGAACGAGACGGTGCTGTCACAGCTCGCCCATCACACCTTCGGCTCGGGTTTCTTCTACGTCTTCACCCAGGCCGCCACTGCCGCGATCCTGCTCCTCGCCGCCAACACCGCCTACAACGACTTCCCCCGCGTCCTGTACCTGCTGGCGCGCGACCGCCAGGCACCGCGGATCTTCCTGAGGCTGGGCGACCGCCTGGCCTTCAGCAACGGGATCATCCTGCTCTCCGTCGCGGCGGCGGCGATCTACGCGGCGTTCGGCGGCAAGACCGGCCCCCTGATCCCGCTCTATGCCGTCGGTGTCTTCCTCGCCTTCACACTGTCACAGACAGGCATGGTCGTGCACTGGTGGCGCCTGCGCGACCGCCACTGGCGCAAGAGCCTGGCCTTCAACGCCACCGGCGCCCTGCTCTCGGCGATCGTCTTCGTCACCGCCGGCATCACGAAGTTCACCGAGGGCGCCTGGTTCGCCGTGCTCACGGTGGGACTGTTCATCCTGGTGACGACACGAATCCGGCACCACTACGACACGGTCGGCGCGGCGATCGCCCTGCATCCCCATGCCGTCGAAGTCCCCAGCCGTACCATCACACCGCCGCGTTCGGGGGACGGCGCAACACGAGGCACCGCACAGACACCGGGCACCGCGCCCGGAGCGCCGTTCGAGACCACGGCCGAAGCGGAGAGCGAGGAGACTCCCGAGGAGATCCACCCCCTGTCGATCGTGCCGATCGCCGCACTGGACCAGGCCGGCATGCGAGCCCTGGCCTACGCCGCCTCGCTCCGGCAGCCCGTCCTCGCGCTCCACATCAGCCCCAGTTCGGACGAGGCCCAACGCTTCCGCGAGTACTGGAACCTGTGGGGCGACCACCTGCCGTTGAAGATCGTCCTCTCCCCCTATCGCGCGATCGTCGCACCGCTGGTCAACTACATCGAGTCGCTGCACCACCAGCGCCCGGACCTCACCCTGACCGTCATCCTCCCGGAGATCGTCGTACGGCACTGGCGCCACCGCCTCCTGCACAACCGACTCGCGGCCAGGCTACGGAGGGCGCTGCGCCCCCTGCCGAAGGTCGTCGTCACGACCGTCCCGTTCCACGTGTAGCACAGCGGCGGCACCGACAAACCCGACGTGTCCGACCGCGCACAGCGGCACATCCGCTTCGTCGGGCCACCGGGACGGTCCCTCGTCCGCCCTGGAAAAGCCGACCTTCGGCAAGGGCGGACGCAACGGATAGTCGGCCCCGGGCCGACCAGGGCACGGAGGTGGACACCAGGCCCCGTGGGCGGGCATGACAGGGCTCCGGTGGTGGCCCCAGACTCAATCTTGGACAATCAGGTCATGGCAGGCCTTGAGGCGAACCCCGGAACAGTGCACCTGGCCCATGGGGCGGGATACGTCAGCCCCGGCGTTGCGCTCGACGAGTCGGTCGGGGGCATTATTCGTATCGACGAGCACGGATGGGTGCACGTTACTCAGAAGGACGGATCTCGGGTGTCGTTCCCGCCGCATGCTGTGGAACGCATCAACTGGGGCGAGCCCGCTTCCCAGTAGGGCTTTGGTCAGGTTCGTGACGGTGTGGGTATGTCGCGGTGGCAGGTGGGGCAGGCGCCGGCCCAGGTCCCGAGAAGTATCTGCAGCTCGCGGACGACCTGGTAGAGGCTCAGACCGGCCCCGAGTCCTTGGGGGCGGTGGCCAGTCTACGCAGGGCGCGGAAGGCGCGGGCGAGTGACACGAGGGTGACGTGATGGTGCCAGCCGGTGAACGTGCGGCCCTCGAAGTGGGCCAGACCGAGAGCCTGCTTCATCTCCCGGTAATCATGCTCAACGCGCCAGCGGAGCTTGGCCATTCACACCAGAGTGGTCAGCGGGATGTCGGCGGGCAGGGCTCGTGTTGTCACCCGCTGTCCAACGGGCACGGCCGCCCCGTCGCACGCGGAGGCGCCCGTGTCGTGCCAGTGAGCACGCCGCGGGGCGCATTGTTCAGCCACGGCCGCCGGCCCGCCACCGCAAGCCGGCGGTGCGCCCCGGTGGGCGGGCCTGTCGGGGCGGAACCGGGTTGTCGTGACTGGAGGGTGGCCGCTGTGACGGATGACGCCCCCGGGGCGGTCGTCCCGGCCCGGATCGGCGGGCTGGCTCATCCGGTGTCTCCTTTCGGAGTCTTGTCGTCGACGATCTCCGCATCGACGACCTCCTCCTCATCGCCGTTCTGTGTCGGGCCGGTACCGGCCGCGGCTTGGGGGCCGCCGGCCTGGGCGTAGAGGGCGGTGCCGATCTTCTGTGCGACGGTGGCCGCGCGCTCCATCGAGGTACGGATGGCCGGGCTGTCCTCGCCCTTGAGCTTGTCCTTCAGGTCCGCCAGGGCCTCGTTCACCTCGGACGTGACGTCTGACGGGATCTTGTCCGGGTTGTCCCGGAGGAGTTTCTCGGTGGAGTAGACGAGGTGTTCGGCCTGGTTGCGGGTCTCGGCGGCCTCCTTGCGGCGACGGTCCTCCTCGGCGTGCTGCTCGGCCTCGCGCATCATGCGCTCGATGTCCTGCTTGGGCAGGGAGGAGCCGCCGGTGACGGTCATCCTCTGTTCCCGTCCGGTGCCGAGGTCCTTGGCGGCGACGTGCATGATGCCGTTGGCGTCGATGTCGAAGGTGACCTCGATCTGCGGCAGGCCGCGCGGCGCCGGCGGCAGGCCGGTCAGCTCGAACATGCCGAGCTTCTTGTTGTACGCGGCGATCTCGCGCTCGCCCTGGTAGACCTGGATCTGCACGGACGGCTGGTTGTCCTCGGCCGTGGTGAAGATCTCGGAGCGCCGGGTGGGGATCGTGGTGTTGCGCTCGATCAGCTTGGTCATGATGCCGCCCTTGGTCTCGATGCCGAGGGACAGCGGGGTGACGTCCAGCAGCAGGACGTCCTTGACCTCACCCTTGAGGACACCGGCCTGCAGGGAGGCGCCGACGGCGACGACCTCGTCCGGGTTGACGCCCTTGTGCGGGTCCTTGCCGGTCAGCTCCTTCACCAGACCGGTGACAGCCGGCATGCGGGTCGAACCGCCGACGAGGATGACGTGGTCGATGTCGGACACCTTGATCCCGGCGTCCTTCACCGCCTGGTGGAACGGGGTCTTGCAGCATTCCAGCAGGTCGGCGGTGAGCTGCTCGAACTGGGCGCGGGTGAGCTTCTCGTCCAGGTGCAGCGCGCCCTCGGCGGAGGCACTGATGTAGGGCAGATTGATCGTCGTCTCGCTCGTCGAGGACAGCTCGATCTTGGCCTTCTCGGCGGCCTCGCGCAGCCGCTGCGCGGCCATCTTGTCCTTCGACAGGTCGATGCCGTAGCCGTTCTTGAACTGCTGGACGAGGTGGTCGACGATCTTCTGGTCCCAGTCGTCGCCGCCGAGGTGGGTGTCGCCGTTGGTGGCCTTCACCTCCACCACGCCCTCGCCGATCTCCAGCAGGGAGACGTCGAAGGTGCCGCCGCCGAGGTCGAAGACCAGGATCGTCTGGTCACTCTCCTTGTCCAGCCCGTACGCGAGGGCCGCGGCGGTCGGCTCGTTGACGATGCGCAGCACCTTCAGGCCGGCGATCTCCCCGGCTTCCTTGGTGGCGGTGCGCTGGGAGTCGTTGAAGTAGGCGGGGACGGTGACGACGGCGTCGGTGACGTCTTCGCCGAGGTAGGCCTCGGCGTCGCGCTTGAGCTTCTGCAGTACGCGGGCGGAGATCTCCTGCGCCGTGTAGCGTTTTCCCTCGACGTCGCCGGTGTCGGGGAAGCGCCAGTGCGGGTCGCCCATGCGGCGCTTGACGGAGCGGGCGGTGCGGTCCACGTTCGTGACGGCCTGGCGTTTGGCGACTTCGCCGACCAGCACGTCGCCGCCCTTGGCGAACGCCACGACCGACGGGGTGGTGCGCGCCCCTTCCGCGTTGGGGATGACGGTGGGCTCGCCCCCCTCCAGGACACAGACGACGGAGTTCGTGGTGCCCAGATCGATACCGACGGAGCGAGCCATCGCGGGGTCTCCTCCCGCACGAGCGGATTCCTTGAGCCAACCCCCTCTGCCTCACTCGTAAAACGTGAATTGCTCGGTGTCAAGGGCTTGCGGGAGTCCGTTGGCGGGGGCCCGCGCCGGACCGCTGGGGCGGTGGCCCGCGCTGTTCAGTGTCGGGCCGCCCGCCGCGGGGCGGGAGGGGCCCCGGATCGGGGAACGTCAGGGGGTGCCGTCGTGGACGCGCCATTCAAGTATGCGGCGGTGTGGCTGCGGCGAACCGGTGATGCTGCCTGGGGTGAGCGTGCTGGCCCGCCAGCTGTCTGAGGCGTGGGCCCGGCGGCCACCGCCCCATGGCCCTCCAGCTTCCCCGGCACCGGCCCACGCCCGGGGAAGCGGTACTGGCCCGACCGCCGTGGATGCCCGGGCCGGGCACCGCAGCGTTAGTGCGGCATGACGAACGCGCCGAAACCGGGGGCGAGCGGCCCTCGCGCGGCGCCGGACGGCGGCACGGTGACCGGGTGCTCTGCTTCACCGACGGCCTGGTCGAGGAGCGCGAGGCCGGCGGGGAGCAGTTCGGGGAGGAACGGCTCATCGACTGGGTCAACCGCGTCGAGCGCTCGCAGGACGGGGTGCGGGCCGTGGTCCGCGCGCTCTCCCACGTCCTGAAGGAGAAGCGGGGCGGGCGCACGAGCGACGACGCCACCCCGTTCCTGATCGAGTGGCGCTGAGAGGGTCGGCACCCTCCACCACGGCTTTCGTGACCGGCCGGGCCGGCCCGGTGCGGGCGGAGTACCGTGGGGATATCGGGGCGGCCGGAGCCGCCGCTCCCCCGAGGGTCGGCTCTCGCTCAGCGGGGGCTGGGCCGCGTCCGCGGATAGGTGGCGGGCCATGTCGGACGAAGCCGGTGCTGCGTTCCCGGGACTTCTGCCGGACCGGTTCCGGCAGGCGACGAAGCCGGGGACGGTCCTGTTGCGGCTGGAGACCACACAGTCGCGCGAGGGCGTGCTCGACGGAGCGTGGTGGCCGCGTTCACGGGACGTCAGCACCGAACTGCCTGGTCTGGTCAGGGCGTTGACCGAACACCTCGGCCCCGTCGCGAGCGTCGGCCTGGACACGGAAGCCTGGGACGACGTACCGGCCCGGCTGGTCGTCGACGGCCGGTCGGTGCACATCGACCGGTACCCGGTCGGTGACGACACGGTGATCGTCACGCGGGGCGACCGCGATCACTTCAGTCTGCTCGTCGTCCCCCCGCAGGCGAGCCAGGAGGCGGCCCTGGCCGCGATGGCCCGCGCGGTCGAGGCCGGCGGAAGCGACTCGGCACGGCAGATCCTCGTCGCCACCGGCATCGGCTCCGAGCCACCGGGCGAAGCGTCCTGAGGAACGGCCTCGTGGGCCCGGCTCCTTCAGCGGACAGGAAAGGCGGGACGCAGAGATGTCCGTCTACGTGAAACTCTCGGCCGACGCCCGGGCGCCGGCGGAGCCCTCGAAGGGACCGCTGGACCTGCAGTACGAGGACGGTCCGGATGGCGTCACCTTCGAGTACGACCTGCACCCGAGCGGCGCGCTGCGCGTCCTGCGGGTCTTCGAGGACACGCCGCACCGGATCGAGGCGTGCTTCAGCTCCGGGGCATGGCTCCAGGTCGTGGGCACCTACCTGCGAAGCGGCTCCCAGTACTGACGGGAGTACTGACGGCGATCCGCACCGGGCGAACCGCAGGCCCTCGGCGGCGGTCGCCCCCGTCGCTCAGGGGTGCGCGGACCGGCCCCCGTGCCGGAACCCCCCTCTCACGGGCCAACCGGGTCGCCCGGGTGTCGAGCTCGCTGATCCGCTCCGCGTCCTCACTGGCCTCGGGCCGTTGGAGCACCGGCAGTTTCAGCTCGCCCGGGATCCGGGCGAGCCTCCCGTCGCGGCCCACGCCGAAGTCGACGGTCGCCAGGTAGGCGTCCTCGGTCGCCGCGCCGGTGCGCGGGTCCGGCCCGGCCGTGGCACAGGACAGCAGCACGCGGGCCTGGCGCTTGACGGGCTTGCTCTCCTGCCCGTAGCCGGCCGGGCTCTGCTCCTGCCGGTGGTACAGGACGGCGGACAGGACGGACACCACCCGCCGGCCGGCGACCGCGAAGCTGTCGCGGCGAAGGCCCGGACAGTCGCCGACCGGCGCGTTCGAGGCCACCCAGGTCAGTCCGCCGGACAACTCGGCGTTCAGGGCGTTGTCCGTCTGGTCGTAGAGCCGATCGCCGTCGCCCTCGTCGAAGCGGTAATACGCGAGCAGACCCGGCTCGTTGCCGATGAGCGAGGTACCCATCTCACGCTTGAGCTCCTCCCCGCCCCTCGCCCGGTTCCAGATCCGGACCTCGTCCAGCTCCATCCGGCCCGGACGTCCGATCGCCTTGCCGAGCGTCAGGATCCCCGTCCCCGCGTACGCGCCGCCGGCGGTCCGCCGCTCGATCTCCACACCGTCGCGGTAGACCACCTGCCGGCGCGAGGCGCGCTCGTGGACACAGGCCCAGTGGTGCCAGTCGGCGTCGGTGAACTTCTGTGTGGTCTTCAGGTCGTCCTTGTAGAAGGCAAAGGCGAAGGAGTTGTCGGAGCGGAAGCCGATCTGCAGGCTCTGGCGGCTCTTGCCCTTCGGATCGCCGTGCCCGACGGCGAAGTCGTCACGACCGCCGACCTCGGTGCGGCGCACCCAGAACTCCACCGTGAAGTCGCCCCCGGCGAGCGGGGCGTCGCGCCGGGTCTCGGCGAAGTCCTGCGCCCCGTCGAAGCTCATCGCCGCGCCGGCGTACCCGTCGGCGCCCGCCACCGGCACCAACGGCTGCTCGGTGAACGGGCAGGCGCCCGGCCCCCGTTCGTAGACCGTGTCCCGGTAGCGCGGGTCGGGGCTGGTCCAGGCCTGGGAGCCCTGAGTGTTGAACAGCCCGTCCTTGCCCTGTTCGACGTTGAAGGCGTCGATCCGCCCGGTCGCGTCGTTGTGCGCGAAGATCTGCCAGCGCTGCTGCCCGTGCACGGTGGTCGGCACCAGCAGCGCCGTGAACCGGCCGTCCGAGAGGTTCCGGACGAACGACAGCTCCTGCGTCGGCTCGTGGAACGGCCGGCCCGCCATGTCCGCCGTGCCCAGGCTGTCCTTGGCCGAGTGCGGCCGGGTCCGGTGTCGGCTGCGCCGGTAGCGCACCTCCAGCACCGGCTTCAACTCGCCTTCGGCCAACAGGAACCGGTCACAGAGCAGGGTGTCGGCGACCAGTGGCACCTTCGCGCCGACGGCGTCCCGCACGTAGTCCGTACGGGACGCGTCACCGGAGGAGCCGCCGCCGGTCCGCACGAGGACGGCGTCGGGGTGTCCGGCGCCGACGGACTGGCGCAGCACCACCAGGTGGGTGCCGTCGGAGACCACCTGGAACGGAGCATCGGCCGTCAACCGGGCCGTGGACGACAGGAAGGCGTCGATCTCCGCCTCCTCCAGCCGCTCGCCGGTCGCCGCCTCGATCCGTCCGCCGCGCTTCACCACCGGCAGCACCACGGCCCCCGCCACCGCGTAGCCCACCTCGGCGACCTCGGACGGGAACCGCAGCAGGACGGGGTTCTCCGACCAGTACGTCGTGTCCGGCTCGCCCTTCGTCTCGTCGTGCCGGCTGAGGTCCAGCACGGAGTAGACGATGCGCCGATCTTCGTCCATGGCGAAGGCGACCGTCGTGCCCTGATGCCGAACAGTCGTCGTATGCAGGTAAGAACGGTCGCTGTAGGCCTTGAGCAGGTGCTGGTTGTCGGACACGAGGGGCTCCTGGAACGCCGGTTGCGGTGACCACATCAGCTCTGCGCCCGGAACCATCCGCGACCCTTCGTGCACACAGTGCAACCGCAGTGTCGCAGGGGGTGATCGCCGTCAAGGGCGCATCCTGGACGCCTAACGCCACCATGGCCCACCCGGGCGCCCGCCTCCGCTGCCGTCGGCAGGCCCGGCTGCCGACCCATCGACCTGGACACGGCGCGACCGGCAACACGACGCACTCCCCTACAGCCCATTCATCTGGATCCGGATCACCAGGCACCTCAAGTGCGCCAACCGGGCCCCACCACGGTCGCCCGCAACGCACCGGGCCCAGCCGCGGCCAAGGCCCGCACACCGGCATGGGCCGGCGTCTGCGGGAACCGGTTCCAATCCAGAGCCGGGCCTTCAAACGCCACATGATCGCCATGCAGCGCGTCATGGGACACCCGCCCAGGGCCAGGCCGCCGGGCACCATTGCGTGTGTTGCCCGTTCACCGAGGCCGGTGGCCCGTACGGTGGTTCCCTCAAGCGCGCCCCATCCCCGCCGGTGCGGCCGATGGCGCCCGCACGCCGCGGCCTGGCGGCCGACTCCCTGCGGGCAGGCTGAGTCACGGAGGTGAAGTCGTGGAGCAGTGGGCCAGACGCGAGGACGAACGGCTGCTCACCGGCCGGGGCCGCTTCGTCGCCGACATCGAGGTACCGGGCTGCCTGGATGCGGCGTTCGTGCGCAGTGGCGTGGCCCACGGCGTGCTGCGCAGGGTGGACTGCGCCGCCGCCCGCGAGGTGCCGGGGGTAGTGGGGGCCTGGTCCGGCGCGGATCTGTCGGAGCCGGCACCGCCCGGGCCGACGGCCTCCGGCTCTCAGGGGCTTCCGGCGGTGCCGCACACGTTGCTGGCCGGGCTGTCCACGGAGGAGGCCGTGGCCGGCCGGGAGTGGCCGGCGCTCGCCAGGGACCGGGTGCGGTACGCGGGCGAGGCGGTGGCGGTGGTGCTGGGCGAGGACCGCTACCGGGCCGAGGACGGGGCGGCGGCGGTGTCCGTCCGGATCGACCCGCTGCCCGCGGTGGTCACCGCGGGCGCCGCGGCGGCGGACTCGGTCCGGCTGTTCGACGGTCTGAGCAACACCGCCTTCCGCGGGGAGGCCGGGAAGCCGATCGACGCTTCGGTGTGGCAGCGGGCCGCGGCGGTGGTGGAGGGCCGCTACCGCCAGCAACTCCTGCTGCCCTCCCCGATGGAGTGCCGGACGATCCTCGCCGTGCCCGAGGACGGCCGGCTGACCGTGTGGTCGGGGCACCAGATGCCCCACCGGCTGCGGCGCGAGCTGGCGGCGCTGTTGGGGTGGCCGCTCGACCGGGTGCGCGTGGTGGTCCCGGACACCGGCGGGGCGTTCGGGTCGAAGAGCGCGGCGTTCCCGGAGTTCGTCGTGGTCGCCCACCTGGCGGTGCGGCTGGGCCGGCCGGTGCGGTGGATCGAGGACCGGCTGGAGTCGATGACGGCCGCCACCCGGGGCCGGGGGCAGGACCAGCGGGCGCGGCTCGCCGCCGACGCCGACGGACGGCTGCTCGCCTACGAGTTGGAGGTCGACGCCGACGTGGGCGCCTACCCCCACCTCGGCGCCGGGCTGCCGATGCAGACCGCCTGGATGGCCACCGGCCCGTACGCGACCCCGCAGGTGCACGCGACCGTCCGTTCGGTGCTGACCAACACCATGGTGACGTACCCGTACCGCGGTGCCGGCCGGCCGGAGGCGGCGATCGCGCTGGAGCGGTCCATGGACCTGCTGGCCCGTGAACTCGACATCGACCCGGCCGAATTGCGGCGGCGCAACTTCATCCCGCCGGACCGGTTCCCGTACCGGACGCCCACCGGCCGGTGCTACGACAGCGGGAACTACGCCGCCGCGCTGGACCTGGCGCTGGAGACCCTGGACTACCCCGGGTGGCGGGCCGAGCAGGCCCGGCGCCGAACGGATCCCAACGCGCTGCCGCTGGGCATCGGCCTGTCCTGCTACGTGGAACGCTCCGGCGGGGAGCCTGGCGGGCTGCACGAGTTCGGCGGCGTCGAGGCCACGGCGGACGGCACGGTCGTCGTCCGGTGCGGCGCGGCCTGCGCCGGCCAGGGGCACGAGACGGTCTTCCCCGCGCTGGTGGCCGAGGCCCTGGGCGTGGACGCGAGCCGGGTCCGGCTGGTCGAGGGGGACACCAGCGAGCAGCCCGAGGGCCTGGGCTCCTTCGCCAGCCGCTCCGCCCAGGTGGCCGGCGCGATGCTGCGACACACCTCTCAGTTGCTGGTCGCCGAGGCGCGGGAGCGGGCCGCGCGGCTGTGGGACGTTCCGTCCGAGGCCGTGGGCTGGTCCGACGGCGCCGCACAGCTCGGCCGGAGCGGCTCGCAGGCGATCGGACTGGCCGAGCTGGTGCGGGCCACCGGGCCGCTGCGGGTGGACGACCGGTTCGAGACGGGCACGGCCTTCCCCTTCGGCGCCCATGCGGTGGTGGCCGAGGTCGATCCGGAGCTGGGCACCGTACGACTGCTGCGGGTGGTGGCCGTGGACGACTGCGGGGTGCAGCTCAACCCGGTGATCGTGCGCGGGCAGGCCTTCGGGTCGGCGGTGCAGGGCATCGGCCAGGCCCTGTACGAGGGGATCCCCTACCGGGACGACGGCGTACCCCTGTTGGCCTACGGGCTGCTGGACTACCTGCTGCCGACCTTCACCGAAGTGCCGTCCATCGAGGTCAGGGACACCTGCACCCCGGGCCCGGGCACGCCACTGGGCGCCAAGGGGGCGGGTGAGTCGGGCTGCATCGGCACTCCGGCCGCGGTCGTCAACGCCGTGGTCGACGCGCTGCGGATCGCCGACCCCGACCTGTTGCAGATGCCGCTCACCCCGGATGTGGTGTGGCGGGCGGCCCGTGCCCCGAAGCTCACGGAGGCGCCCCGATGAAGCCCGCCTCCTTCGACTACGCCGTACCGCGCACGGTGCCCGAGGCCGTCGAGCTGCTCGGCTCCGCCGACGGGACGGCCCGCGTGCTCGCCGGCGGGCAGAGCCTGATCCTCGACATGCGGCTGCAGCGCGTGCGCCCCGGGCTGGTGGTCGACATCAACCGCGTCGCCGGGCTCGACCGGATCGACGCGGACGACCGCACCCTGCGGGTGGGCGCCCTGGTGCGGCACCGCGCGTTCGAATCGACGCGGTCCGTCCCGGGCCCGCTCGGTGCGCTGTTCGCCCGCGCGGTGGTCCACATCGCCCACCCGCCCATCCGCACCCGCGGCACGATGGCGGGCAGCTTCGCCTGGGCGCATCCCGCCTCCGAGTGGTGCGCCGTGGGCACCGCCTTGGACGCCGGCATCGAGCTGCACGGCCCGCTGGGCACGCGCAGCGTCGCGGCCCGGGACTACTTCCGGGGGCCGCACGTGACCGCGCGCCGACCGGACGAGCTGCTCACCGCGGTGACCTTCCCGCTGCTCGACGAGGACACCGGGGTCGGCTTCACCGAGCACCGCCGTACGCACTTCTGCTTCGCCCAGGTCGCGGTCGCCGCCGCCCTGACGGTGCGGGACGGAGTGGTCGCCGAGGCCCGCATCGGTCTGGCCAACTGCGCCGACCGGCCGCTGCGGGCCCGCGCGGCGGAGCAGGCGCTGATCGGCTCCGAGGCCCGGGCACCCGCCGACGGGCACCGGCTGCCCGAGGGGCACCCGTTCACCCGGGCCGGCCGGATCGCCGCCGAGCAGGACGCCGCACCCGTGCCGGAGCCGTACGCCGATGTCGAGTACAAGCGGCACGCCATCGCGGTCCTGGTCGCCAGGACGCTGCACCAGGCGGCGCGGGACCTGCGATCCCGCCGCACCGAGCCGGACGGAGACCGCGCATGAGGATCACCCTGACCGTCAACGGCGAGGCGTACGAACTCGACGTGGAGCCCCGCCGCATCCTCGCCGACGTGCTGCGGGAGGACTGTCGGCTGACCGGCACCCACCTGGGCTGCGAGCACGGCGTCTGCGGGGCGTGCACGGTGCTGGTGGACGGCGAGGCGGTCCGTTCCTGCCTCGTGTTCGCCGTGCAGTGCGACGGGAGCTCGGTGCGCACCGTGGAGGGCCTCGCCGGGCCCGGCGGCGATCCCCATCCGCTCCAGCGCGCGTTCTCCGCCGAACACGCCCTGCAGTGCGGCTTCTGCACGCCGGGGTTCCTCGTGGTGGCCGCCGGCGCCCTTGCGGCCGATCCCGGTCTCGCCGACTCCCCCGAGCGGGTCGACGCCCTGGTCGGTTCCAACCTCTGCCGGTGCACCGGCTACGAACCCATCCGCCGCGCGATCCTGCGGGCCGCCCGCGAGCAGTACGCGCCGCGCCCGGACGGCGCGCGGGGCCCGCGGTGACGGCCGTCCGCTCACGGCCGCTTCCGGGTCCGGTCGTCGGCACCGGCGGCCGCGTCCGGACCGTCGAGGCCCAACCTGCGCCCGAGGCTGACTCCTTGGCGGTGGATGGCGGTGCCCTCCGCGAGGCGGAGCCGCTCCCAGGCCCGCAGGGCGGTGTCCGCGGACGGCGCTTGCCGCAGGGCCTGGAAGAGGGTGATGGCGTCGGCAGCGGCCTTCTCCGTGCTGGCGGCGGTGTGGGGCCGGACCACGAAGGCGGCGTCCCCGGTCAGCAGGATCCGGTGGTTGCGCATCCTGGTGGCGCGTGCGTCGAGGATCGCCTGCAGGAAGGGCTCCGCGGTGTGTTCCACCAGTTGGCACAGGGGCGGCGGGAGCGTCGAGCGTGCGCGGGTCAGGAGGTCGGTGTGGACCTGGGGTGCGAGCAGTCCCGGCGGCAGTGACAGCCCGTGGTGGGTACCGTTCCGGTCGGTGGTGATGCGGGCGAGTTCGGGCCGGTCCGCCCGCGTGTACCAGACCCAGTTCAATCGGCGGCGGCCCGTTGCGGTGGTGCCGAAGCCGCCCGGGATGAAGTAGCAGAGCAACTGGCTGCGGTCCCCGTCCCAGAAGCTGAACCGGTCGTCGAAGCGCGTCGCCAGTTCCCGGGGGAGGTCGGCTTCGTCGACGACGCCGCGGTAGGCGACGTAGCCGGCGTAGCGCGGCGCACCGTCCGGTGTGACGAGTCCGCGGTGCCGGGAGGCGGATCCGTCCGCGATGATCGCCAGGTCGACTGCCCGGGCCGCCTCGCCGACGTGGACGGTGGCCCCCGCGGGGCTGGGTGCGAGGGCGGTCACCGGCTGCCCGTCGTGGTAGCGCTCGGCGGGCAGCACGTCCCGTAGGGCCTGGTAGATCGTTCCCCAGGAGATCATCCGCTGCCGCATGGGCATGATCCGCACGTTCCCGTCCCCGGTGAAGAACTGCCGATGGGTGACGGGGACGCTGACCTGGTCCGGATCGACGCCGCAGAACTCGCGCAGGAACCAGGCGACGCCCGGTTGCAGCACGATGCCGGCGCCGCGGTCGTCGGGGCGGCCCGTGGAGCGTTCCCAGACGTCCACGTCCAGGCCGAGCCCGGTGAGCGCGACGGCATGGAACAGGCCTGCGAGCGACCCGCCGACGATGCCGACCGAGGTGATGTCGGGTGTTGCGGTCATCGTGAGCACCTCCCTTCCTCGCACCCGGCTCCGGCCTGCGGCCGGCCCGTCCGCTCTTCCAGGGCTTCGGTGAGCCGCTCGACGTCGACCGCGCCGTTGATCGCACGCTCACCCAGGACGAACAGCGGCACACCGCGCAGCCTCAGCCGCCGGGCGAGCTCCTCGTCCTCACGCACGGCCCTCTCCAGCACCGGGTCGTCCAGCCGCTGCGCCACGCCGGGGGCGAGGCCTTCGTCCTCACCCAGTCGGGCCAGCACGGCCGGGTCGCCGATGTCCTGCCCCTCGGCGAAGTAGGCGGCGAACAGCCGGTCCGCCATGGCGGCGCCCAGCCCCGTCTCGCGCTGTGCCAGGGCGATCAGACGGTGTCCGGCCCGGGTGTTCGGTGTCCTGGCGATCTTCTCGTAGTCGAAGGCGATGCCGTCGCCTCGGCCGGCCAGGACCGTGCCGTGGTCGAGTTGCCGCGACCGTTCCCAGCTGCCGAACTTCGCGCTTCGGTAGGTGCGCCGGTCCATCCCCGCCAGGGGCATGGCCGGGTTCAGCTCGAACGCGCGGTGACGGATCCGGAACTGGGCGCCGGTGCGTCCTTCGACGGTGTCGACCGCCTGCTTCAAGCGGCGTCCGCCGATGTAGCACCAGGGGCAGATCAGATCGCTGAACACGTCGATCGTGACCATGGGCCCTCCTCTTCCCTCCTCATCGGACCGACTAGTCTGTTCGATCCGAACGGCAATCGAGCCGAACCCATTCCCACACCCGTCGGAGGCGCCGATGACCAGCCCTGAAGCGACCCGCGCCAAGATCGTCGGAGCCGCCGCCGATCTGTTCGCCCGCTGCGGAGTCCGTGCGGTGGGGATCAACGAGATCTGGCGTGCGGCGGAGGTCGCCAAGTCGACGCTCTACCAGCACTTCCGCTCGAAGGACGAGCTGGTGGCGGCGGTCCTGCGCCGGCGCAACGACGCGTGGTGCGCGCGACTGCGCGCGCTCGCCGAGAGCCTCGACGCACCGGCCGACCGGCTCCTCGCCATCCTCGACCTGCTCGGCGAGGAGTTCGCCGATCCCGCCTACCGGGGCAACGACCTGGTGAACGTCGCCGCCGAGTACCCCGACCCCGACCACCCCGTACGGGCCGCCATCCGGGACCACAAGCGGGAGATCCTCCACTACCTCACCGACCTCGCCACCGCCGCGGGAGCGGACGCCCCGGAGCGGGCCGCCGCCCTGGTGCTCATGCTCGCTGATGGGGCCGTATGCGCCCGGGTCGGTCTCGGTGACGCCGACGCCGCCCGCACCGCGCGCACGGCAGCGGCACGACTGCTGCCGGCCGGCCCGTCGAGCGCCGCCACCCCCTGACGCGGGATCAGGCACCGGACCGGGCCGCCGGGACGGGGCAACGGCTCCCGCCGGACGCCAGGCGGTCCGATCGGCATGACGGTGACGGACGTTCCGTGCACACGGCCAGGCAGAAGCAGGCGGACGCACCGGCCTGGCCGGCCTTCCACCGCGACAGCATCCGCCGGTACGCCGCGCTGACCACCCGGCCGGCGGCGACGGTGTCCCGCTGGGAGCCCAGGCGACCGGCGCCGACGAGAAGCCGAAGGCGCCGGGCAGGCGGCGGGAACCGCTGCCTGCCCGGTGGGCCCGCTGGTGTTCCCGCCTCAGGCGAAGTGCCGGATGGTGGCCGGTTCGGCGGGCTCGTACGGGTGCCACCGGTCCGCGGCGGGCCGGCCCGTGGCGGCGAACGCCGCCACCGCGCGGGAGAACTCCCGCCCGAGGGCACGGACGGCCTCGGTGACCTCGCCGAGCATGGGGCTGTCCGGGTAGGCGCCGAAGGTGTCGAAGAAGAAGGGGAGTTCGACGCAGTGCGTGGCACCCAGTCGGGCCGGGTCCGGAGCCGGGGTGTGGTCGAGCCGGTAGACATAGGTGGCGTGGCCGGCCGTGGCGTGGTGGTCGGCGACGGCGAGGGTCCCGTCGCGGAACAGGGCCCCGGTGCCGACCTCGGTGAGGACCTCGCCCGGCGTCGCGCCCGGCGTCCTGGCCGCGGCGTCGGCGAACCGCCCTGCGCCGCCCTCGACCAGTGCCGCCGCGATCGAGCGGGCCTGCCCGTCGGTGGCGGACCGGATGAACGGGTCGAACGCGAAGAACGCCGTCATCTCGTCCCTGGTGATCCCGGCCAGCAACTGTTTGCCGTCCAGGCGCCCGTCCGCCAGGGCCTGCTGCCAGGTCGCCGGCATGCCGAAGGAGCCGAGGACGGGGTACATCGGCGGAGCGACGCTGCCCGGGCGGGAGACGTCCCGGGCGAGCTGCCGGTAGGCGGCGAGCAGGTGCTCGGCCGGGACGGTGCGCAGCGCGGCCAGCGGGTCGGAGCTGCGGTCCAGGCCGAGGATCCCGAGGAAGCGGCGGGCGTGGTCGGCCGCCTCCGCCGGGTCCTGCGGCGGGAGCCCGAAGGGGCCGCTCTGGGCGATGACCCGCTCGATCCACGGGCCCGTGTCCGGTGAGAGGGCGAGGTGGAGGGCCGAGAACGCGCCGGCGGACTGGCCGCCGACGGTGAGGAGTTCCGGGTCCCCTCCGAAGGCGGCGATGTTGCTCCTCACCCAGGCGAGGACGGCGGCCTGGTCCCGCGCCCCGAGGTTGTCGACGCCGAGGTCCGGGAGGTAGAGGTATCCGAGGGGGCCGAGTCGGTAGTTGGCGGTGACGACGACGAGGTCCCCGGCGGCGAGGTTGCGGCCGTCGTACCAGTCCCAGCCGCCGGATCCGCTGGTGAATCCGCCGCCGTGGAATCACTCGCCTTTAGGCGAGTGAGGATGTCAACTCAACCGCCCCACCGACGGCGGCAACACCTGGTCCGGGTGGGCCCACAGCAGCGGCGGCCCCTCCCCCTCCGTCGCCGCACCCGAGATCCACGGCGTCCCGGGCGGCGAGGTATTCGCCGTGCTCTCCTGGGGCAGCGACACCGCCCCCTTCAAACGCCACATGATCGTGATGAAGCGCGTCATGTGACACCTGCTCAGGACCAGGTGCGGCCTTGTCCATGAATCCTGGCAGAACACCTCCAGGAACTCGGCGTCACCCAGGTCGTCGTCTGCGGACTCTCCGCCGCCATCGGTGTCGAGTCCACCGCCCGGCAGGCCC
Organism: Kitasatospora sp. NPDC057542; assembly: GCF_042801945.1. NCBI lineage: Bacteria > Bacillati > Actinomycetota > Actinomycetes > Kitasatosporales > Streptomycetaceae > Kitasatospora > Kitasatospora sp. NPDC057542. The sequence continues at coordinate 1,429 of NZ_JBHVFE010000140.1, read as the reverse complement.
ACGAGCACGGCTTCCACGTGGCGCTGCCCCTCGGCGCCATGACCGACCTCGACGCCGCCACGCACGAGAACTCGGCCACGTTGATCTTCCCCCGCCTCGGAGAGACGGGGGCCACCGCCGAGGTCCTCGCCCACATCGGTGCCTGACCCCCTCCGCCGTCGCGGCCGAGACCCGGCCGCCGCCACCGTCGCCCGGACCACCCCGCCGATCAGCGCGTGCGAGGAACCGGAGGGGATCCTGAGGAACCACGTGGCCAGGTTCCCCAGGATGCTGCCGGTCAGACCGGCGCACACCGCGGTCAGGGTCACCTCCCCACTGGTGGGCGGGGTGGTCCGTACCGTCGGAGCGGCGATCGTTCGGGAACGGCATCCTCGGTGTCGGTGAACTCCCCGACGGTCTCGGCTACTTTCCGCCCTGAGCGAGGCCCGGTGGCTGCTCAGCGGCGGGGCGGCCCCCGATGACCGTGGCATCGGATCCGCTGCCCTCGCCGCCGTCCCGCTCCCGGACGGCGGTGCCCAGTTGCCACGCCTCGATGTCGCGGTAGCGGATGGGGCCGGGGCCGCGGCCGGTGTTGCTGCCGACGAGGTGGAGGTGTTCGGTCCGCCAGGGCCGGCCCACGAAGCCGGTGAGCCCGGCGGCGGCCTGCGGCACGCTGACTGGGTCGTCGCGGCGGGACCGCGCCAACGTCAGGTGGGGGCGCAGCGGGCGGTCCTTGAGGTCGATTCCGCAGGATCTGATCAGGTCGCGGACGTCGCGGGCGAGCTGGTGGAGTCCCTCCAGGTCTCCGTCGATTCCGGTCCACAGGAGTCGCTGGTCGAAGTGGCCGCCGCCGCGTAGGCCGAGATGCAGGGCGGGGTGGGATGCGGCCGGGGTGGCGAGTGCCGACCGCAGCAGCGGTACCGCTGTGGACGGCTGTTCGCCGAGGAAGGCCAGGGTGATGTGCCAGTCCTCGATCCGGTTCCACCGTAGCCGCGGGTACCTGGCGTAGGCGGGTTGCAGGGCCTGGGCCAGTTCGTTCTTGGCGTCGTCGGGTGGGGCCAGGGCGACGAAGATGCGCAGGGTCGGGGGTTGGGGGTGTTCGTCCACGAGGGGGGAGGTTACCCCGGGGGGCGGCCGCCGTTGTGGGGATGGCGGCCGCTCGGGGTGTGGGGCGGTGGCGGGTCGGCGTCGCTGGGTGGTGACGGCAAGGCCGGGGGCGGACGGGTGAGGCCTGCTGCAGCGCCGGTCAGGGCAGCAGCTGGGCGGGGACGTCGGTGGCCCGGGTGAACACCGAGAGCGGGTACTGGGTGTCGCAGTACTTGTTGCCGGTGGAGACCACGCCGATCACCACACCGCCGACCACCAGCGGCCCGCCCGAGTCCCCCTTGCAGACGCTGTCCGTCGTACCGGCCCGCGGCAGACCGCAGACCTTGAACTGCGGGGAGTCGCC
>NZ_JBHVFE010000139.1:0-19172 GCF_042801945.1 Kitasatospora sp. NPDC057542 | reverse complement strand
GACCAGGTCACCTGGTCGGCGCCCGTCGCGCTTGGCTTCGCGCGCACCGCCACATAGTGTCGGTGGCTGTTGACCGCCCGGCCCGGCCGGAGTGGCAGGACCCGGGCGGAGCCAGGACCCGGGCAGAGCAGACAGGCGAATCGGCGAGGCTATGACGCAAGCGGCGCTCACGCACCCACCGGTGGCTCCGGCCCCCGCCGCCCCGGCACCGGCCCCGCGCGGGGGCCTGGTCCGCTGGGCGGCCGACCGCTCCGGGTGGCTCGGTCCGATCGCCGTCGCGCTCTTCGCCGGCCTGCTGCGGTTCTGGAACCTCGGCTACCCCAACGCGTTCGTCTTCGACGAGACGTACTACCCCAAGGACGCCTGGTCGCTGCTCCAGCAGGGCTACGAGGGCACCTGGCCCGACCACGCCAACGCCGACATCCTGTCCGTCCCGCAGTCGATCCCGCTGAGCTCCGCGCCCGAGTTCATCGCGCACCCGCCACTCGGCAAATGGGTGATGGCGATCGGCGAGCAGCTGTTCGGGCTGAACCCCTTCGGCTGGCGGTTCATGACCGCCCTGCTCGGCACCGTCACCGTGCTGATGCTGGCCCGGATCGGCCGCCGCCTCTTCGGCTCCACCCTGATCGGCTGCACCGCCGCGCTGCTGATGTCGGTGGACGGACTCCAGCTGGTGATGAGCCGGGTCGGCCTGCTCGACGGCATCCAGATGTTCTTCGTGCTCGCGTCCTTCGGCAGCCTGCTGATCGACCGCGACCACACCCGCGCCCGGCTCGCCGACGGGGCCGGCGCCGTCGAGGACGCCGACGCGGTCCGGCTCGGGTGGCGCCCCTGGCGGATCGCCGCCGGGGTGTTCGTCGGCGCCGCCTGCGCGGTCAAGTGGAACGGCGCCCCGATCCTCGCCGCCTTCGGCATCCTGACCGTCCTGTGGGACCAGGCCGGCCGCCGCGGCGCCGGCGCCCGCCACCCCTGGCGTTCCATGCTGCGCCGGGACGCCGTTCCCGCCTTCCTCGCCATGGTCGGCTCCGCCGTGGTGGTGTACGTCGGCGCCTGGAGCGGCTGGCTGGCCACCGGCGGAAACAGCGGGGGCGGTTACGACCGGCACTGGGCCGACGGGCGCGCCGGGCTCTCCCCGGACAGCGTCCTCGGGATCCCGCTCCCGCAGGTCTCGATGAGCTGGGTGCCCGCGCCGCTGCGCAGCCTGTGGCACTACCACTCGCAGATGTACGACTTCAACACCGGTCTGAGCACCCCGCACACCTACCAGTCCAACCCCTTCGCCTGGCTGGTCGACGGCCGCCCGGTCTCGATGTACTGGGAGCAGGTCCCGTACGGGCAGCGCGGCTGCACCTCCTCGGGCGGCTGCGCGGCGCAGATCCTCGGCCTCGGCACGCCGTTCCTGTGGTGGACGGCCTGCTTCGCGCTGGTCTACCTGCTGTGGCGCTGGTTCTTCCGGCGGGACTGGCGCTCGGGTGCGGTGCTGTGCGCGGTGGCCGGGATCTACCTGCCCTGGTTCCGGTACCAGGAGCGGACGATCTTCTCCTTCTACATGGTCGTGCTGGTGCCGTTCCTGTGCCTGGCCGTCGCCCAGATGCTCGGGGCGATGCTCGGCCCGGCCGGGTGCAGCCCCGAGCGCCGCCGGATCGGGGCGATCGGGGCCGGGGCGATCGTGCTCGCGATCGTCGGCTGCTTCGCCTTCTTCTACCCGCTGTACACGGCGGAGGTGATCCCGATGTCGTCCTGGCAGGACCGGATGTGGTTCACCAGCTGGATCTGATGGGCCGGATCTGATGGTCCCGACGGACTCGGCCGTCTCAGCGTTCCCGGCGTTCCCGGCGATCCCCGTGGACCTGGCCGTCCCAGCGGGCCTGGCGGCCTCCGGTGGTCAGCTGCTGCCGGTCACCCCGGTGCTCGGGGTGGTCACCGCGGTGCTGCTGCTGGCCGCCGTCGCGGTGGCCGGGCGGGGCCTGCTCGGCCACGGGCACGCGGTGCTGCGGGCCGGCTTGCGTGCGGTGGTGCAGCTGGCGGCCGTCGCCGCGGTGATCACCTGGGTGGTCGGTTCGCTCTGGTGGTCGGCGCTGTTCGTGCTGCTGATGTTCTCGGTCGCGGTGCGCACCGCCGGGCGGCGGATGACCCCGGGCCCGGGCTGGCTCTGGGCGGCCGCCCCGATCGGCGCGGGCGTGCTGCCGGTGCTCGCCCTGCTGCTGGGCGTCGGACTGCTGCCGGCCGAGGGCCTGTCCGTCATCCCGGTCGCGGGCATCCTGATCGGCGGTGCGCTCAGCGCGACCTCGCTGGCGGGGCGGCGGGCCCTGGACGAGTTGCGGCTGCGGCGCGGCGAGGTGGAGGCCGCGCTGGCGCTCGGCTTCGAGGAGCGCGAGGCGCGGCTGGAGATCTGCCGGACGGCGGCGGCGACCTCGCTCGTGCCGGCGCTGGACCAGACCCGGACGGTCGGCCTGGTCACCCTGCCCGGGGCGTTCGTCGGGATGCTGCTGGGCGGGGCCTCGCCGGTCCAGGCGGGGGCGGTGCAGCTGTTCGTCCTGATCGGGTTGCTGGCGGTGGAGTCAGTGGCGATCGTGGTGGTGCTGGAACTGGTCGGGCGCGGGCTGGTCGCGGCCGAGCCGGACGGGGGCGTCCGGTAGGCGGGTCCGTCTCCCGGGCCGGGGCGGTGCAGGTCCGGGTGGGGCCGGCGACCTCGTCGGACGGGCCGGTCGACGACGTCCGGTACGCTTGAGCCCGTTGAAGGGGAGTAGCCCTCCACCGGACCGTCGACATACTGGCCCCCAGGGGCCCGGCGCCCGGGGCACCGCTCGATGAGCGTCGCCGGCGAGACCTTCGGCCGCAGTGCTGTGACCATGACCAGTGCTGTCGGGCCGGAGCGTCCCCTGACGGAGTCGCGGTGGCCAGACAGCCCGACCGAGGAACCCTTGATGAGTCTGACCGTTGCCGTGTTGACCTTCGGCATCATCTTCCTGGCCGAACTGCCGGACAAGACCGCGCTCGCCAGCCTGGTGCTCGGCACCAAGTACCGCGCGAGCTTCGTCTTCGCGGGCATCGCCGCCGCCTTCGCCCTCCAGGTGGGCCTCGCGCTCGCCGCCGGGCACCTGCTCTCGCTGCTGCCGCACCGCTGGGTGGAGGGCGTCACCGGCGTGCTGTTCCTGGTCGGCGCGGGGATGCTGCTGTTCCACGGAGGCGAGGACGAGGACGAGCACGCGGCCAAGGAGCCGTCCTCGAACAGCTTCTGGAAGGTGGCCGGGGCCAGCTTCGTGGTGGTCGCGATCGCCGAGTTCGGCGACCTGACCCAGATCATGACCGCCAACCTGGCCGCCAAGTACGCCGACCCGCTGGCCGTCGGCCTCGGCTCCTGGCTGGCGTTGTGCGCGGTCGGCGGGATCGCCATCGTGGGCGGGCAGAAGCTGCTCAAGTACGTGCCGATGAAGCTGATCATCCGGGTGGCGGCGGCGATCATGGTGGTGCTGGCGGGCATCAGCCTCTTCGGCGCGATCACCGGCTGATCTTGGGGCCGACCGCCGGCCGACGCCACGCCGTCAGCAGGTGGCGTGCGTCGCCAGGGCGGCACGGGTGTTGGGCCCGAAGACGCCCCGCTTGTCGCCCTTGACGTCCCACATCCGCTGGACGTAGGCGACGGTGTTCACCGTGATGTCGTCGTACACCCCGGTCACCGGTATGGACGCGAAGCATTCGATGGCGACGGCGAGCTTCTGCTGGAGGTCGCTGACGTCGGGGCCGCTCATCCCGTACTGCAGGACCCGCGGGGTCGGGGTGGCGGCGGGCGTCGGGACCGGGACGGGGGGCGCGGGCGCGGTCGGCGTGGGGGCCGGGGCCGGGGGAGCGGCCGGGGCCTCGGCGGTCGGCGTGGCGGCCGGCGGCGGGGTGGCCGTCCTCGTCGGGCTCGGCTTGCGGGTGGGGGTGGGCGTCGGGCTCGGCGCCTCGCTGGTCGGCGCCACCGTGCTCGGGGCGGGCGTCGCCAGGGTGGGCGGATCCACCGGCGCGGGCGCCAGGGTGCTCGTCGGCAGCGGCTGTGCCTGCTTGGCCGGCGGCTCGCCGGAGGGCGTCACCGCGTACGCGACGCCGATGGTGAGCGCCACCAGGGCGGCGCCGATCCCGGCGAGCAAGCCCTTGCGCCGGGCGAGCGGGTGCCGGTCGGCCTGTTCGGCCGCCCGTCTGGCGGCCCGGCCGCCGCCGGCCGGCCCGGGCGTGTCCGGGGCCTGCCCGAAGGGGAAGAGGCCGATCTCGTTCCCGTCCGGCCCTGTCGCCGGCGCCTGCGGCTGCGCCGGCGCCGGGTACCCGCCCGGCCCGGTGGGCGGCGCCGACGGCATGACGGTGGTGGCGTAGGCGTCGGCATCGGGCCCGAGCGGGGCCTGCCCCGGGGCGACGGGCGGCAGCACCGTGGTGGCGTAGGCGTCCGCGTCCGGTCCGAGCGGTGGAACGACCGGCGGCCCGGGCTGCCCCGGGGGGACCGGCGGCAGCACCGTGGTCGCGAACGGGTCCACCACCGGCGCGTCCGGGTGGGCCTCGTCGGCCACCTGGCCGGCGGTCTGCGGGACGTACGGGCGGACCAGCGGCGGGCCTTCGAGGTGGGGCAGGACGGCGGTCTCGGTGAGGCTCGGGTCCGGGACGCAGCCGCACCCGGTGGAGCGTGCGGTGCCGCACGTCGGGCAGTGCTGGTCCGGCATCGGCCGGTCCTCCTCGGTTTCGCGTCGACTTCGCGGGCGGTCGTTCGGTCGTTCGGCGCACGTTCCCGGCGGACCGGGGCGCACGAACGCGCCTGATTATGCAGGACCGCCCGAAGAGTGGACAGGGGCGTCCGTCCCCGGTCGGGAGTGTCGTGCCGGTCGGTGCCGGTCGGCTCCTCGGGGAACGCCCGGGGCGCGTCGGTTGTCCCCGGCGCTTACGCTCGGCTCAACCCGACGGAACACATCGGGACGAACAGGCCAGCACTGTGAGCTGGGAGTGATCATCCGCACGGCCCGGCCGACGGGCCCGCGACCCCACGGAGGCGCCATGCCCACGGAGACGTCGTGATGTCGACGGAGACGCGATGATGCCCGCGGAGACGCCGTACGTGCCTGCGGAGACGCCGTGCGTGCCTGCGGAGACGACGTGCACTCCCGCGGAGACGCCATGACCGATCCACACGCCGCGTCCGACCGGAGCCGCGCGGGCGAGCCCGGCCCGCCGGCGGTCACCGTCCCCAACCTCTGGGTGCCGATCGGCGCCCTGCTGCTGGCGATGCTGCTCGCCGCCCTCGACCAGACCATCGTCTCCACCGCGCTGCCGACCATCGTCAGCGACCTCGGCGGCCTCGAACACCTCTCCTGGGTGGTCACCGCCTACCTGCTGGCCTCCACCGCCGCCACCCCGCTGTGGGGCAAGCTCGGCGACATGTACGGCCGGAAGCGCTTCTTCCAGGCCTCCATCGTGATCTTCCTGATCGGCTCGATGCTGTGCGGGATCGCCCGGAACATGGGCGAGCTGATCGCCTTCCGGGCGCTCCAGGGCCTGGGCGGCGGCGGGCTGATCGTGCTCTCCCAGGCGATCGTCGGCGACCTCGTCGCGCCCCGGGACCGCGGCCGCTACCAGGGCCTGTTCGGCGCCGTGTTCGGCGTCACCAGCGTGCTCGGACCGTTGCTCGGCGGGCTGTTCGTCGACCACCTCAGCTGGCGCTGGGTCTTCTACATCAACCTGCCGATCGGTGTCGTCGCCCTGGTGGTGATCGCGGCGGTGCTGCACGGGGTGGAGGTCCGGCGGGAGCACCGGATCGACTACCCGGGCACCGTCCTGATCGCCGCCGTCGCCACCTGCCTGGTGCTGATGACCTCGCTCGGCGGGACCACCTGGGCCTGGAGCTCCTGGCAGATCGTCGGCCTCGGGGTGCTCGGGCTGGTGCTCCTGCTCGCCTTCGTCCTGGTCGAGCGGACCGCGGTGGAGCCGGTGCTGCCGCTGCGGCTGTTCCGCTCGCGGACGTTCAGCCTGGTCGCGGTGATCTCCTTCGTGGTCGGCTTCGCGATGTTCGGCGCGCTGACCTACCTGCCGACCTTCCTCCAGGTGGTCCATCGGGTCTCGCCCACCATGTCCGGCATCCACATGCTGCCGATGGTGCTCGGCATGCTGCTCACCTCGATCGGCTCCGGCCAGATCGTCGCCAGGACCGGCCACTACCGGATCTTCCCGATCGCCGGCACGGCCGTGACCACCGTCGGGCTACTGCTGCTCTCCCGGCTGGACGAGCACAGCAGCACCGCCGAGATGAGTATCTACTTCCTGGTCTTCGGTCTCGGACTGGGCCTGGTGATGCAGGTGCTGGTGCTGATCGTGCAGAACTCGGTCGGCTACGAGGACCTCGGCGTGGCCACCGCGGGCGCCACCTTCTTCCGCTCCATCGGGGCGTCCTTCGGCGTTTCCATCTTCGGGACGGTCTTCGCGAGCGGACTGCGCAGCCGGCTCTCCGACGCCCTGGCGGGCGTGCCGCTGCCGCCCGGCTTCCGGCCGGAGGCCGTCACCTCCGACCCGCGGGTCATCTCCCGGCTGCCGGCCGCCGTCCAGCAGGGCGTCTACCACGCCTACGCCGAGTCGATCACCCGGGTGTTCCTGTACGCGGTGCCGGTCGTGGTGGTCGCCTTCGTCCTGTCGCTGTTCCTGCGCGAACAGACGCTGCGCACCACCGTCACCGCGCCGGACCTGAGCGAGTCCATCGGGCTCAACCCGGTCGAGCGCACCTCGCTGGACGAGATCGCCCGCGCGCTCTCGGTGCTGAACAGCCGCGAGGCCCGGCGCGACCTCTTCCGGCGGATCACCGAGACCGCCGGGCTGGACCTGCTGCCCGCCTCCAGCTGGCTGCTCCTCCAGATGCACCAGCACGGCTCGGTCGAGCCGGCCGAACTGGCCGAGCGGCGGATCGTCCCGGTCGCCGTCATCGAGGAGGCCGTCCGGGAGGTGGAGAGCCGGGGGCTCGCGGCGCGGACCGACAACCTGCCGCTGAGGCTCACCGAACCGGGGGAGGAGGTGGCGCTGCGACTGGTCGCCGCCCGGCGCACCCAACTCGCCGAACTCCTGGGGGACTGGGACGAGCAGCGGTACACCGAGCTCGCCGGGCTGCTGAACCGGCTCAGCTGCTCCCTGTGTGCGGACCTGCGCGACCGACCGGACCCGTCGGGGCCGGAGCCGCCGTACCGTGGGGAGGGGCGGTCGTTCTGACGGCCTGAAGGACTGCGGGCCCGTGACCGGGAAGGGTGGTGCGGCATGCCGCTCGAAATCGAGCGCAAGTTCCTGCTGGGTTCCTTCGAGCCGCCGGAGACGGCGGTGCGGCAGCACATCGAGCAGGGGTACATCGCCATCAAGGACGACGGGACGGAGGTGCGGCTGCGGCGGATCGGCGGCAGCGGCGTCCTCGGCGTCAAGCGCAAGGCGTCCTCGGCCGGCGCCCCCGTACGGATCGAGGTGGAACGCGCCCTCGGGGAGCAGGAGTTCACCGAGCTCTGGCCGGCCACCGAGGGGGCCCGGCTGGTCAAGGACCGGTACACCTTCGACTCGTCCGGCGTCACGGTCTACGTGGACGTCTACCAGGGGGAGTTGGCCGGGCTGCGCACCGTCGAGGTCGAGTTCGGCTCGGAGGCCGAGGCGGAGGCGTTCTCGGCGCCGGACTGGTTCGGCGCCGAGATCACCGGCGTGAAGGCGTACAAGAACCAGACCCTCGCGACCAGCGGGATGCCCAAGTCCTGACGCCCCCAAGGGTGCTGATCGTCTACGGCGCGCCGAACCAGCGCGGGGTGTCGAGGCGGAACGGGTCGCCGGGCGCGAGTCGGCGCAGGCCGTCCTCCAGCTGTCGCAGCTGCTCCTCGCCGAGGGCTGTCGACCACTCCTCGCGCAGCTCGTCGAAGATCCGGGCCGAGCGGAGCAGGCAGTCCACCCCGCGCTCGGTGAGCCGGACCAGCTTGCGCCGGGTGTCGGCCGGATCGGCGGCGCGCTCGACGTAGCCGAGCTGCTCCAGATTGTCGATGGTCTTGCCCGCCGCCTGCTTGGTGACGCCGAGGCGGCGGCCGAGCTCGGAGGCGGTGGTGCCGTGCGGGCCGATCGCCTGGAAGACGAAGCCGTGCATCGGGCGCAGGTCGGGATGGCCCTCGCGGGCGATGCGCTCGTGCAGCTCGTCGATGATCATCCGGAAGGCGAGCAGCAGGCGCAGCGGCAGTTCGAAGCCCGGCGGGGGCGGTTCGCTTGACACGATAGACAACCTCATTGACGATATAGACAACTTCATTGTCCACCTTAGGGGGTTCCTTCGCCATGCCCGTCATCCGCCGGACCGACGCCCGCCGCACCGAGACCCCGAACGCCCGCATGACCACCTACGCCTCGCCCACCCAGGGCTCCACCTCGCTCGCCGTCTGGCACGTCGACATGACCGCCGGCGCCCAGGGCCCGCTGCACGCCATGGACACCGAGCAGGTCTGGACCCTGCTCACCGGCACCGCCCGGGTCGACCTGGCAGGGGAGGCCTTCACCCTCACCGCCGGCGACACCGCCGTCCTCCCCGCCGACACCGCCCGCCAGGTCGCCACCGACACCGGCTTCACCGCCGTCGTCGCCTCCCCCTCCCCCGCCCACGCCTACAACCCCGACGCCCGAACCCCCGACGGTGCCTGCGCCCTCGCCCCGCGCGACGACCAGCGCGTCCTCCCGCCGTGGATCGCCTGAGCCTGAGCCCGACGGGGACGCGGACGGGGACGGGGACGGCCGAGGCTCGCCCGCGGCCGTCCCCGCTCGTCGGACCTCGCTACTGCTGGTCGTCGAGGTCGTCCCGCAGGTCGTCCAGATTCTGCTGGCCCTGTTGCTGGGCCTGGGCGGCCTTCTGCTGAGCGTCGTCACTCTGTTGCGGCTTCTGCCGACCGAGGCGCTCCTTCGCCTCCTCCTCCGCCTGCTGGGCCTTGTCCCGGAACTTGTCGCCGATACCCATGACCACTACTTCCCTGTTCCTCGGGTTCTGGGCTCTACTTCCAGGCTGGCACTCCGGCCCCGTCCTCGCACATGGACGCTTCGCTGCCGACCGTGACCACCGCGCCTGCGGACCGCCCGGCTGTGAGGTGTAGGAGACTGCTCCCCGTAGGCAGTCACCGGGCCGGCGGCCGCACCAGCGACCCCGGCGGAGCAGAAGGAGCGCCATGTCCGTCGTCAAGATCAACGTCCTGACGGTACCGGCCGAGCAGCGTGAGGTGCTGGAACAGCGCTTCGCCTCTCGGGCCGGCGCGGTGGAGAACTCGGACGGCTTCGAGTGGTTCGAACTCCTCCGCCCGGTCGAGGGCACCGACCAGTACCTCGTCTACACCCGCTGGCGCGACGAGGAGTCCTTCAAGGCCTGGATGGAGGGCCCCATGAAGGCGGCCCACCAGCACGGCGGTGAGGGCGAGGCCCCCAAGCGCCCGGCCGCCTCCGGCTCCACCCTCTGGTCCTTCGAGGTCGTCCAGTCCGCGGGCCCCAAGAACGCCTGAACCGTCCCGCATCCTCGGGCCCTTCCCCTGACGGGGCAGGGCCCGACGTGTCTTCGGGGGCGGACGCCGGCAGTGGCCGCGGCGGTCCGCGAGGGCCGGGCGCGGTGGTCAGGCGCAGGTGGCGTGGAGGAGGGCGCGGAGGCCCGGGAGGGGGTCGCGGGCGGCGCGCCACAGGAGGCGCAGGCGCAGGGGCGGGGGGTCGAGGGGGACGCGGACGAGCGTGCCGGCGGCGAGGTGGTCCTGGACGGCGTGGGTGGGGATGAGGGCGATGCCGAGGCCCTGTTCGGCGCAGGCGCGGGTGACGGGGAGGGCGCCGGTGCGGAGGCGCTGGACGTGGTGGCCGAGGAGGCGTTCGCCGGCGAGGTGGTAGGAGCAGGCGGGCGTGTCGACGAGGAGGCGGTGGCCGCGGAGGTGCTCGCGGGTGAGGGTGGTGGCGCGGGCGAGCGGGTGGGTGGGGGAGGCGACCAGAGCGAGGGGGACGTCCTGGAGGTCGAGGTGGTCGAGCGGGGCGGGCGGCAGGTAGAAGCCGAGTGCGCCGAGCGGGCCGGGGGAGTCGAGGATGAGGGCCGCTTCCAGGGCCCCGGCCGCGACGCCGCTGAGCAGGCCGTCGCGGGCGGTGTCGGTGTGCAGGGATATCTCCAGGCCGGGCCGGCGGTCGGCGAGGCGGGCCAGGACGGCGGGGACGTGGGTGGCGGCGATGGCCGCCAGGACGCCGAGGCGGAGTCGGGCCCGGGTGGCGACGACGTCGCGGCGGGCCTGTTCGGCCTGGCCGAGGAGACGCCGGGACCAGGGCAGCAGCCGCTCCCCGGCCGAGGTGAGGGTCATGTCGCGCCTGGCCCGGTCGAACAGCTCGGCGCCGAGGCTGTGTTCGAGGGTGCGGACCTGTTCGGAGACGGAGGACGGGGCGAGGCCGAGCGCCACGGCCGCGCCGGTGACGGTGCGGTGGGCGACGACGGCCTCGAAGACGCGCAACTGACGTAGTTCCACTGGCTCCCCCGAACGCCTTCGTTCCCGGTGCTGCGGGACAGCGTACGGGGGCGGAAGGGGGCGTTCCCGGATTCCGGCCGGTTCGGCGGCTTCAGAGGCTCACCGCCGTCTCCCGTTCCATCCCTGATCTTCGGAGGGTATCCCCGGCTTCAGCCGGGGAGGGAATCCGATCCCTACGTGGCAGAACGTTCGTGGTGTCTTCTGTCAGTGGCGTGTGGCATGTTGATTGCCGAGGCGGTGGAGGGGGTGGGTCGTGTTGATTCGTGCGTACAAGTTCTTGCTGCGGCCCACCGTGGGCCAGCAGCAGGCACTGGCGGAGATGTTGCGGGATCACTGCTCGCTGTACAACGGGGCGTTGCAGGAACGCGGGGATGCCTGGCGGCATGTCTCCGGGACGACGGTACGGTACGGCGATCAGTCCGCGCAGCTCAAGGAGATCCGGGCGTTCGACCCGGAGCGTCAGGGCCGCTGGTCCTTCTCCTCCCAGCAGGCCACGCTTCGCCGTCTGGACAAGGCATTCGCCGCGTTCTTCCGCCGGGTCAAGTCCGGCGAGAAACCCGGATACCCGCGCTTTCGCGGCGTGAACCGGTTCGACACAGTGGACTTCCCCAAGGACGGTGACGGCTGCCGCTGGGACTCAACCCCGCACGACCCGGTGACCCGTGTCCGTTTCCAGGGCGTCGGCCACGTCAAGGTCAACCGGCACCGCCCGGTGGTCGGCACGGTCAAGACCGTGTCCGTCAAGCGTGAGGGCAAGCGCTGGTACGTGGTGCTGACTGCCGAGCAGGCCCGGTCCGAGCCGCTGCCCGCGACCGGATCCGTGGTCGGCATCGACATGGGCATAGCCAACTTCCTCGCCGACTCCGATGGCGGGTTCGTTCCCAACCCTCGCCATGGCCGGAAGGCCGCTGCGAAGCTCGAAGCCGCCCAGCAGGCCCTCAGTCGGTGCAAGCGCGGGTCGAAGCGCCGCCGCAAGGCTGTGGAGGCCGTCGCGCGGCTGCACCGCAAGGTCCGCCGTCAACGGCTCGACCATGCCCACAAGACCGCTCTCGGCCTGGTCCGCGCGCATGATCTGATCGCGCACGAGGACCTCAGGATCCGCAACATGGTCAAGGCCCCCGCGCCGAAGCCCGACCCGGACCGGCCGGGTTCCTTTCTCCCCAACGGGGCTGCGGCCAAGGCCGGGTTGAACCGTTCGATCAACGATGCCGGATGGGGGGTGTTCCTCACGATCCTGCACGCCAAGGCTGAAAGCGCCGGACGGGAAGTGATCGCCGTGGACCCCCGCAACACCTCCCGGACCTGTCCCGCATGCGGACACGTCTCGGCGGAGAGCCGGCCCACCCAGGACACCTTCCACTGCACCGGCTGCGCCCACCAGGCACACGCCGACACAGTGGGAGCCGTCAACGTCCTACGGGCCGGGCTGGCCCGTCGCAACGCCCGGAAGGGTTAGCGAGAAGCCCCCGGCTTCAGCCGGGGGAGGAGTCACGTGGGTCAGCTTCTCCGGGTTGCACACCGAGTAGATGCCGGTGATCAGCCCGTCGTCGATCCGCATCGTCACCACCAGGTCGATCTCCCCACCGACCCGCAGGATCAGCGCCGGGTGCCCGTTGACCTGGGCGGGCTCCGTCGTCTCCAGCGGTCCCCACACCGCCACGCCGGCGGCCAGCAGGCGGGCCACCGGCCCGGCGCCGACGGTGGGCCGGGGCATGGCCTGCTTGATGCCGCCGCCGTCGCTCAGCGCGACCACGTCGGGGGCGAGGAGGTCCAGTAGCTGTTGCAGGTCGCCGGTCTCGACGGCCCGGAACTGGCCTCCCGCGGCGGCAAGTTCGGCGCCCGCACGGGCATCGGTGGCTGACTGCTCCGTTCAGCCGGCGAGCGCGTGGGCCTCGTGCAGGGTGCCGGTCGCGTCGGCGTTGTCGCCGTGGACGAGTTGTGCCATGGCCAGGTCGGTGAGTGCCCTGACCAGGCGCCGGGTCTCGTTGGCGGGGTCCGTCGCGTGGAGGCGGCGTTCGATGTCGACGCTCCGCCGCAGCGGGGGGAGCGTGAGGCGGGCGTAGTAGGTCGGATGGGCCTCCAGGACTGCCCGGCGCAGGTCGAGCCGCCGGGTGAGGGTGCCGAGGGTGGCGAGCTGGTCGCGGTCGTCCGGCAGGGGCGGCTGGCCGTTGGTGTGCTCGGGCGGGTCGTCCTCGTCCGGCAGGCGGTCGGTGCACTCGGGAACGCCCGTGATGGCCTCGACGGCCCGCGCGAGGGCGACCAGTCCGTCCTCGAAGGACGCGCGCAGGCTGAAGGACCAGTGGTGGAGGCTCAGGCCCAGCACCGGCTGGAGGCGTCGGCCCGGGTCGACGCCGAGCGCGAGCGGGTCCGGGGCGTCGGCCGCGGCCTGTTCGTCCCGTACGCCGGAGCGGGCGAACAAGGCGCTCCGTAGGGCTTCGTGGAAGCCGAAGTTGCCGGTGCTGCCGTGGGCGGGCAGGCGCTCGCAGGAGCGGGCGGCCTCCGCGAGCAGGTGGTGGGCCTGCCCGGGGTCGCCGAGGTCGGCGAACCACAGGGCGGCACCGGCGGTCCGCAGCGCTGTGACGGGGCTGCGGACCGGTTCCGCAGGGTCGTCGCGCAGCCAGGCGAGGGCCTCGTGTTCGACGGCCACTGCTTCCTCGGTGCGGTCCGCGAGGCGGAGCAGCAGCGTGAGGTCGAGCAGCCGCCACGTCAGGTCGCTTCCGCCCTTCTCGGTCATCGCCCGGGAGCGGTCGGCCACCGCGCGGGCGGCGTCCACGGCTTCGTCGAACCGCCCCGCCTCGGCGAGGCCGTGGGCGAGGTCGGCTCGCATGACGGCGGCCTGGCCGAGGTCCGGTACCGGCCGGGCCACTTCGGCACGCCGGGCCAGGTCGGCCGCCTCCTGCCGGGCGACGAGGGCGAGGTCGTCGGCGTGGGCCAGGGAGTGGTGCAGGGCGAGGGAGGACAGGGTGTGGGAGGCGGCGCCCAGGTGTTCGGTGCTGCCGTCGGCGACCAGGGCGCGGTAGATGCCGGCGGACTCCTCCAGGAACGGGACGGCGTCCTCGGGCCGGCGCTCGGGAGGGCCGTAGGCCCGGCCCCGCAGCGCCGCGGCCAGCGCGGGCAGACCCGAGGCGGGGTCGGTGCGGGCCTGGACCCGGAGCCGGGCGACCGTCTCGTCGGTGACCGGATCCCGCCTCATCGGTGCGCTCCTCGTGCGGCGCGGTCGGACGGGGCTCCGCAGGTGGTGGTCACGCGTTTCCTTCCGGGGCAGGGCACGGGGTCTCCAACCCGAACGCCCGTCCGCCCGGGATGAGTTCCGGACATCGGCGACGCGGTTTCGCAAAGTGGCTCGCGAGAGGTTCCGACACGCGCGCACGGCCGCGAACTCCTGCGGCGGGATGCCGGTGGTGGAGCCGTTGACGGCCGACGGCCCCGGTGCCACCATCACGCCGTGACCGATGGCTTCACCCTCCCGATCCGCATCCCGCTCAGCCTCTGGCAGCGCGTCGCCATGGCCGTGGTCTTCACGGTCCTCCTCCTCGTCGCGGTCGCCGTCGCGCAGGACCCTGGGGGTGGAAGGGCCGTCAGCGCGGCGATGGGCGTCGCCTCGGCGGTGATGCTCTACCGGGTCCTGCGGATGGGCCTGGTCATCGACGACTCCGGGATCACCAGCCGCACGGTGGAGTGGACCCACCGGATCGCCTGGTGCGAGATCGCCTCGGTCGACCTGGCCGACGCCGGTTCCATCGGCAGCCTCTCGAAGGCGCCGGCGCTCAGGACGCACAAGGGCCGAAGGGTCGTCCTGCGCAGCCTCGCCGGCTACTCGACCCGGGGTACCGTCACCCGGCTGGAGCAGACGAAGGCACAGTTCGAAGCGACGCTCGCCGGCCACCGGACGAGCTGCGCGACCTGCGCGCGCAGCGGTCGCGCGTAGCCGCGCCCGGCGGGGAAGGCCTGGCAGGGAACGCCCGGCCTCGGCAGCTGCGCGGGGAGCCGTCGCTGAGTGGGAAGTCGGACGGGCCGACTTCCCACGCGGGTTCGTCTGCCGCCCCGCGCCCTACCCGGCGATCGTGCCGTCCAGGTACTCCTGCACCGGCGGGAACAGCGGGAACGGCACGTACTCGGCCAGCTCGGCGTGGGACGCCCACACCACCCGGTCCAGCTCGTCGGAGTCCATCACCATGGCGGTGCCGCCGACCACCTCGCAGGCCGTGTACGCCATCCGCCGCCCGCTCTGCGGATGCACCCGCTCGCCGAGCAGCCTGGCCGCGGCGACGTGGAGGCCGGTCTCCTCGGCGGTCTCGCGAACGGCCGCCGCCTCGGGGGACTCGTCGGGCTCGACCTCCCCGGCCGGGAACTGCCAGGACAGCTCGCCCTCGGCGACCCGCCGCCGCACCATCAGCACCCGGCCGTCCTTGACGACGATCGCGACGGCGACGGCGGGGAGTTGCTCGGGGTTCTGCTCGGTCATCGCTCTGCTCCTCGGGCCTGCGCCGGTGTCGACGCCATCTTGGCCCGCGCCCACGGCCCCGGTCGGCAGGCGTCCGCCGGCCGCGTGTCGTGGCCGCTGCCGGCTACCGGTGCGCCGGTCCGTAGAGCGCGGACGGCGCGCCGGTGGCCAGCGCCCAGTAGCGGTCCCCGTACGACCAGTGCCACCACTCGGTGGGGTAGTTGACGAGCCCGGCGCCGGTCAGGGCGTCACTGAGCAGCCGTCGGTTGGCGCGGGCCTGCGCGTCGATGCCGTCGGCGTGGGTGTAGCAGGCCCCGGCGCTCTCCTCCGGGCTGGCGTTGATCCTGGTGCCGAGGTCGAGCTCGCGGCCGTCGGCGTCGACGAGGGTGAGGTCGACGGCGGCCCCGGCACTGTGCGGCGCGATCTCCGGCGGCGAGACGTAGCGGCTCGTCGCCGACCTGACCCGCTCGTCCGGCCAGTCGGGGTTCGCGGCCCGCAACTCGGCGGCGTACTCGTCGAAGTAGCGGCTCTGGAGAGGCGGTGGCCGGTAGCCCTCGACGAACAGCAGCCGCAGGCCGTCCGGCAGCGCGGCCTGTGCATCGAGCAGCCGGTCGAGCACGCCGGCCCGCAGCTGCGCGAAGGCCCCGGTGCCGTCCTGCTGGCGCTCGTCGACGAGGAGCCCGTTGCTGCTCCGTACGTCCAGCAGCTGATCGTCGCAGTGCGCGACGGGGATCGCGGCGACCTTCGGGTCGGACATGAGGATGATCTCTCTCAACACGCCTCCTGGGGAAGGGGATTAACGCTACGCGAGGGGAGCGCCGTGCTCCAGGTGAACGATCAAGCTGCCGGTCTGGCATCGTGAGCGGACCTCGGACCGCCACAAGGAGCTGCTGCCGTGATCGTCTCCGTCGAAGAACAGCACGTCGGCGGTGATGCGCGGCGACCTCGTAAGACTGAGGCTCAGTCATGGCACTGGCTCCAGATGCCCTTCGTCGGCTGCCCGAGGTGGCCCCGCGGCCATAGGCTGTCAGTATGGCCTTGGATCCCGCACTGCCCGTTGGCCGGCGCATCCAGTACTACCGGGAACGCGCCGGAAAGTCCCGTCCGGTGTTGGCCGCCCTGCTGGGGCGGTCGCCGAGTTGGCTGAAGCAGGTGGAGAGCGGGGCGTTGCTGCCACCGCGCCTGCCGATGCTTGTGCGTATCGCTCAGCACTTGGGGATCGATGACATCTCCTTGTTGACAGGCGAGGTCGGTATGCCGACGGCGCTGTACTCCGGAGTGGAGCATGCGGCCCTGGACTCTGTTCGGCGGGCAGTCGACGGCTCGCCGTTGGGGGTCTCCTCCGGGCCGGTGCCGAACCTGGACCACGTCGCGGCCCAGCTGGCGAACGCCTGGCGGACCAGGATGACCCGGGGAGATCACCGAACCGCCCTGGCAGAGCTGTTGCCATCGCTCGTGTCGGCCGCCTCTTCAGCGGTTTCGCATCCGGACTGCGCAGACCGGCGACGGGCGGAGGTGATGTACGCCAGCGCGCTGAACCTGACGCAGATGTACGCGGCGTTCCAGGGTGACGGCAACCTGGTCTGGCGGGTGGCCGAACGTGCCTTGGCGACTGCGAGGGCGTCGGGCGACCCGCAGGCGATCGGGCAGGCATGCTGGTTCCTGGTCGAGGCGTTCCGGAAGTCCGGTCAGTGGGACAGCGCTCAGGCGCTCACCGAGGACGCTCTTCGGCTGCTCGATCCGATTCGGGCGAACACGCCGGAACTGGCCTGTGCCTGGGCGGACATGGCATTCCATGCCGCCATCACGCACGCCGTGGCCGGGGAAGCCGGTGAGGCGTGGGGCTGGATCGACCGTGCGGTGGCCGTCGCCGAGCGCCTTCCGGAGGACTTCTGGAGCGCCCCTACGTCGGGGTCGCGCCAGGCTGTCGGGCTGCACTCGGTGACTGTGGCGGTCGAGCTCCGTCAGACCGGCACGGCGTTGCGCTGGGCTCGGCGGCTGCCGACCGCCGATGTCGCGGCGGTTCCCCGTCGCGGTCGCCACTTGATCGAGGTCGCGAGGGCGCACGCTCTCCGCGGTGAAGCGGAGTCCGTTGCCGGACTGCTTACGGACGCCGTCGCCGTCGCGCCCGAGACGGCGCGCTGGAACGAGGAGGCCCGAGCCATGGTCCGAGGGCTGGTCGATGGCCGGCCCTCGATGCGGGAGGCCGGGCGGCGCTTGGCCGATTCCATCAGAATGGCGGCGTAGCGACCGCAGGAACTGGAGGCAGAAACTCTGTCCCTCGCATCACACCGAGCCCGTAGCGTCAAGTGACGCTACGGGCTCGGTGCGTGAGGGAGTGTACGAATGGCGCAGGACACAGCTGCTGCGGCGAAGACGGTCAGGCTGTCCGATGTGGCGGTGACGGAACTCGACCCGGCGTCGACCTATGGCTACGGCTTTCGCCGGGACCCGATGGCGCAAGTCCACCGAGTGCGCGACGACCGATGCGTCGAACCGTGGGTCCGGGAGGCGGAGCCAGTAGTCCGAATCGACTGCTCCGGTGCCGCCGCCCCTCGGGTGGCCATCAGGCCGGCGACTGCCTGCCTGCCGTACCGGGCCGAGTCCGTGGGCGTTGCGCGTCGCCTCGTTGACGCGAAGCTGCGGGAATGGGAGCTGGACGCGCTGGTGGACGATGCCTTGCTGATCGTCAGTGAGCTGGCCACCAACGCCGTCGAGACCGGCTGCCAGACGCGCATGGTTGTCGCCGTGCGCCGCCCGAGCGACCGGATCGTCCGCATCCTCGTCGGTGACGGCTCCCGCACGATGCCCGTGATGATCCAGGCCGGACCCTACGCGACGTCGGGTCGCGGCCTTGCGCTGGTCCACCGGCTCACTCAAGGCCGCTGGGGTGTCAGCCCCCGCCCGTTCGGGAAGGTCGTGCACGCTGATCTCTCGACGCCCGATCCGACGTCGCGGTGAACCGGCCGCCGAGTTGCATGTCGTCGTCGCGGCCCTGGTGCTGATCAGCCGCACCCACGGAATTCCCGGCCGCGCCGCCGAAGCCGGCTGCGGGTGCACCCGTCCCTGACTGGACGTCAGGCGAGATGGGCGGAAGGCTCCGGCGGCACTGGTATGTTCCAGGCGTGAACCGGGACATCAGCGATCTCGTCTCTCGTCTTGGCCGACCTCTGCGGCTGATCGTCACTGGCGGAGGAACGGGTGGCCACACCTACCCGGCGCTCACTGCGATCCGCGCCCTGCGCTCGCGGCTCGCCGAGGCCGACGGCACGCTGGATGTGCTGTGGATCGGCACCGCCACCGGTCTTGAGGCGAAGGTGACCGCGGCCGAGAACATCCCGTTCAGGACCGTCGCCACCGGGAAGATCCGGCGCTCCGCCAACCCGCTCAAGCTGGTCTCGCCCGCCAACGTCAAGGACATGGGCCGTGTCCCGCTGGGCGTCGCGCAGGCCCGCTCTGCGGTTGCCGAGTTCGGCCCGGACGTGGTGCTCGGTACGGGCGGTTACGTCGCGGTGCCGGTCGGGATGGCCGCCCGGATGTGCCACCGGCCACTGGTGGTCCACGAGCAGACCGTCCGGCTCGGCCTGGGCAACCGGGCGCTGGCCCGGATGGCGACCCGGGTCGCGGTCTCCTCCGAGTCGACGCTCCGGTTCCTGCCCGAGTCCGCCCGCGCCACCGCCGTGGTGACTGGCAACCCGGTACGCCCGGAGGTGCTGACCGGCCAGGGCGACAAGGCGATCCAGGCGTTCGGGCTGTGGGGCTTTGACCGTTCCCTGCCGACCGTGTACGTGACCGGCGGCGCGCAGGGCTCCCAGCAGATCAACGAGTTGGTGAGTGAGATCCTGCCGTGGCTGCTCGGCCACGCCAACGTGGTCCACCAGTGCGGGTCCAGCCATGAAGGGCGGCTGCGGGAGCGGGCGGCAGCGTTGTCGGAGCACCTGCGCCCCCGGTACCTGGTGACCGGTTTCGTCGGCCCGGAGCTTCCGGACGTACTCGCCCTCGCGGACGTGGTCGTCTCCCGCAGCGGCGCGGGGACGCTGGCCGAGCTGACCGCACTGGGGCGGGCCGCGGTGTTCATCCCACTGGCGACGTCGGCCGGGAACGAGCAGGAGCACAACGCCCGTCACCTGGCGGATGCCGGCGCGGCGGTGGCTCTGCTCGGCCGGGCCTCGCCGGACACTCTCCAGGACGCGATCGGTCCGCTGCTGACGGACCCGGCCCGCCGCGCGGACATCGCG
>NZ_JBHVFE010000138.1:0-19318 GCF_042801945.1 Kitasatospora sp. NPDC057542 | reverse complement strand
GGCGCGAGGCCCGTGGCCGCCGGGTGGTGCGGGGTGGTTCAGCTCTGGACGAAGGAACCGCAGGCCGGGGTGACCAGGAAGCCGTAGCTCTTGAGGTCGGCCTTGGCGGTCGCGTTGGTGCAGATCCAGCCGGTGGGGCCGAAGATCGCGCGCAGCGCGGTGCCGTGGGCGTCGGTGGCGGTCCACTCGGTGTCCCGGACGGCGTTGTAGACCACGCGGCCGAAGGGGGAGTTGGCGAAGGCGGCGTTGATGACGCCGTTCGCCACCGGGGCGACCGGGTTGGCGCCGAGGACGACGCTGCGCAGGGTCAGGTTGCCCGGGGCGTCGGTCGCGGTGCCGTGACCGCCGACCGTCTGGCCGAGGTACTTGGCGACGGAGTAGGGGAAGATCACGTTCGGGTCGCCCAGGCGGCTGTCGGTGCCCTCGTTCTCCTCCGGACCGTCCTGCACGCAGGTGCCCAGGGTCGGGTTGCCGATCGCGCTCAGGAAGAACGCGCGGGTGCCGGAGTTGGCCTGCGGCAGGAAGGGCAGGATGTTGGTGGCCGGCTTGGTCGGGTCGATCTGGTTCCAGGTACGGGCGGCCGGGTCGCACTGGTAGATGGCCTTGAGCTGTGCCGCGGACAGCGCCGCCGGGGCGTTGCCGTTCACCTGGGCGGACCAGGTCACCGCGTCCTTGGCGAGCGCGACGAAGTCGAGGCCGTGGGCGTCGGTGGCCGCCGGGCCGCGCGAGGAGCGGGCGAAGTCGACCGTGGCGGAGGTGTTGACCGCCAGGGCCTTGACGCCGGCGCCGGAGCCGTTCGGGCGGTCGATCGAGGTGGCACCGGTCTTGGTGGTGATCGGCGAGGTGCCGGTCGCGTCCCAGCTGTACAGACGGGGGGCGTTCGGGTCGGTCAGCGAGGCGTTGTAGTCGACCGACAGCTGGTTCAGCACCGACTGGGTGGTGTCGGAGCCGACACCCACGATGTCGATGGCGCGGGGGGTGACACCGGTGGCCGGGTCGGCGACGGCGGTGCCGCCGGCGACGGTGGCGACGGAGGTCGCCAGCGCGGCGACGGTGAGCAGCTTGGCAGCGGTCTTACGCATGTTCCTCTTCCTCCGGGGGAGAGACGTACATCGCGTGAACCCGTACTCCGGTCGGGAGTTCGGAGCCGGTGGCCGCGTCCGCTGCGGCCTCGCCGGCAGTGCCGATCCTGTCCGGCGGGGAGGTACCGCCGGAAGAGAGGTCGAGTCCGGCCTGGGAATGTCGACTCATCGGTTCAGTGAGGTTTAGGTACTGGTCAGCGTGCACGCGACAGGGGCACTACCGGGTCTCCGAGCCCGGTCGACGTTCTTCTCCAGGAGGCTGCTCGGGGTGTTGCCGGAAACCTGTCCTTCACCGGAACTGCACGGACGGAGATCCGGTGGAGGCGCCGCGTCCGGACATGCCGGCACGACGGCCCGTCACCGACGGACCGTCATCGATTCGGTTCCCCACAGCGACCGGCGACCGCGGTTGCCTACAGCGGCCGGCGGCCGTCCCGCCCGGACCGCCGCAACTCCTGCCCCACCCACTGCAGTCCGGCCAGGAACCCCTCGACCCCCGCCTGGCACTGGTCCCGCCGCAGGTACCCCCGCGCGCTGCGGGCGACCGGAACGGCGTCGGCCGCCCCCGGCCGGGTGCTGCGCACCGGCAGGTAGGCGGCCCAGACCCACTGACGCCCTTCGGACTGCCCGACCGAACACCGCAGCGCGGCCCGTTCGATCAGCAACTCCCGGACGGACTCGGCGAGTTCGTCCTCACTTCGGTAGGTCCGCACACCGACTCCGAGCGGCCGCCCGTTGGCGGCCCGCAGCGCCCAGCCGAGGCAGCGGTCGGCCGCCGGCACGATCAGCAGCCGCGGACCGCGCCGCTCAGCGGCCATCGCCGCGTCTCAACGGCATTGCGGGCTCGGGGAGTTCACGTGTCGGCTGCTTGGAGAGCAGCACCACGAACCGGCGGAAGGCGTTCTGGCAGGTCGCGTACCGCTCGTACGCGCGGCTGGAGCGCACCTCGGGGAGACCGCGCGAGCCCGGGACGACCCAGATCCAGCCGATGCCCTCCCGCACATGGGTGATCCGCGCGGTGAGTTCGGCCGCCACGGCACGCAGGCCGTCGAAGCCCCGCTCGGCCTCGCCGACCGTCTCGAACGCGGCCGACGTGATCGCGACCACCCGCCCGTTGGGCGCCTTCAGTTGCCAGCGGTAGCGCCCGTCCGCCGCCCGTTCGGCGCGGAACCCCCCTCGACTTGCCCCTGCTGCGGTGTGACCGCGGCCGGCAGCGTTCACTGCCCCCTCCGTCCGGTTGCCCTCCGGATTCCCCTCCGAGCGGAGCAAAGCTATGTGTGCACACAGAGGCCCCGAAAGCCCAGAACGTTCACAACTTGCGCTGTTGGTCGGGAAGTTCTCTCTCGTTTAACTTTCACGCTTCCCTGATCGGGAACCGATCGGAAACCGACCCGGAACGCTCAGAGCCGGGCCGTCCAGCGCACCATCGTCCCCTTCCTGTACGGCCCGCTCTCGTGCCAGGCGTCGCCGCCGAGCGCCTCGGCGCGCCGGGTGAGGTTGAGCAGGCCGCTGCGCCGGCCGCCCTCCGGGATGCCCACCCCGTCGTCGGTCACGGTGAGCAGCACGCCGGGCCGCCCACCCTGGTCCAGCGACTCCGGGTCACCGCCCACCGGGCGGCCGTCCTCACCCAGGCGGGTGGTCGCGTCGATCTCCACGCCGACCCGGGAGGCGCGCGCGTGCCGGGCCGTGTTGGAGAGCATCTCGCGCAGTGCGGCCAGCAGTTGACGGCCGGTCTTCTCGCCGACCATGCTCTCCACCGGCCCGACGAAGCTCACCGAGGGCTTGAAGCCGAGCGCGGCCGCGGCCTGGCTGGCCTCCCGCAGCACCCGGGTGCGCAGGGTGTCCGGCGCGTCGCCGTGGTTGTCGTGCTGGAGGGCGTAGATGGTGGTGCGGACCTCCTGGATGGTGGCGTCCAGCTCGTCCACCGCCTTGCCGATGCCGGTCTTCACCTCGGGGACGACCGCCCGCCGGGCGGCGCTCTCCAGCATCATCCCGGTGGCGAACAGCCGCTGGATCACCAGGTCGTGGAGGTCCCGGGCGATCCGGTCGCGGTCCTGGAAGACGGCCAGGCGCTGCTGGTCGCGCTGGCCCTCGGCGAGCCGCAGGGCGAGCGCGGCCTGCGAGGCGAAGGTCTGGGCGAGCTGCCTCTCGCTGTCGGTGAACGGCAGCGCTCCGCGCGGGCGCCAGACGCAGAGCCCGCCGAGCACCCGCCCGGCGGCGACCATCGGCACGGCCATGGACGGGCCGAAGCGGCGGGCGAGCCGCATCACCACGGTCGGGTCGCTGGACATGTCGTCCAGGTAGACGCTCTCCCCCGCGAGCAGTCGGGCCGCGAAGCTCTCCCTGGGCAGCAACTCGCCGCGGACGAACTCGGCCAGCTCGCCGGAGGCGTGCGCGACCCGCATCTGGCCGTCTCCCTCGCCGCCCTCCGGACCGGTCGGCAGCAGGATCATGCCGATCGCGGCGTCCGCCAACTCCCGTACCTGTTCGGCCGCGACGGTCAGCGCGGCCTCGGCCTGCTCGGCGGAGAGCAGGGCGGTGGCGACGGCGGCGGCGCCGGCGATCCAGCGTTCGCGGCGGCGGCCCTCCTCGTACAGCCGGGAGTTCTCGATGGCCACGCCGGCCGCCGCGGCGAGCGCGTGCACCACCTGTTCGTCCTCGGGGGTGAAGGCGCCGCCGCCCTTCTTCTCGGTGAGGTAGAGGTTGCCGAACACCTCCGCGCGGATCCGGATCGGCACGCCCAGGAAGGTCCTCATCTGCGGGTGGTCCGGCGGGAACCCGGAGGAGCGCGGGTCGGCGCCGAGGTCGGTCAGCCGCAGCGGTTCGGGGCGGTCGATGAGGGCGCCGAGGATGCCCCGGCCGGCGGGCAGTTCGCCGATCGCGGCGGCGGTCTCGTCGTCGACCCCGACGTGGATGAAGTCGGCCAGGCCGGTGCCGCCGGGGGCGATCACGCCGAGCGCCGCGTACCGGGCGTCGACCAGTTCGGCCGCGCCCATGGCGATCCGGTGCAGGGTGGCGTGCAGGTCCAGCCCGGCCCCGATCGAGACCACCGCCTCCAGCAGCCGCTGCATCCGGTCGGTGACCGCGGCGGCCGACTGCAGGCGCTCGGCGACCTCGGTGACCAGGGTGTCCAGTCCGAGCGAGGCGATCTCGGGCACCCGATGGGGTGTCGGCTCGGGTGTGGCCTCGGGGAGGTCCGGCGTGGGGTCCATGAAGAAAGCCTACGTTTGTACGCTTTTCAGCCGAAGGGCAGCGCGATCGGCGGCGCGTGATCAGCGGCCCACCGGCTCCAGCAGCCCGTCCGCCTCCCGCTCCCGCTGCCACATCGCGTGCAGCCGCCCGTCCGGGTCGGCCACCAACTCCGACCAGCGGCCCCGCTCGGCCACCCGCCCGCCGTCCAGCACCAGCACCTCGTCCACCGTGGCGTCGTCCAGCCCGGCCAGCCGGTGGGTGATCAGCACGGTGGTGCGGCCCTCGGTGGCGGCCAGCAGGTCGGCCGTCAGGGCGTCGGCGGTGGGCAGGTCGAGGTGCTCGGCGGGCTCGTCCAGGACCAGCACGGGGAAGTCCGCGAGCAGCGCCCGGGCGAGCGCGAGTCGCTGGCGCTGGCCGCCGGAGAGCCGGGCGCCGTGCTCGCCGACCATGGTGTCCAGGCCGTCCGGCAGGCTCTCGGTCCACTCCAGCAGCCGGGCGGCGGCCAGCGCGGCGCGCAGCTCGCCCTCCTCCGCTCCCGGCCGGGCCAGCCGCAGGTTCTCCCGCAGCGAGCTGTCGAAGACGTGGGCGTCCTGGGCGCAGAGCCCGATCACCCGGCGGACGGACTCGCCCGCCAGCGCGCGGCTGTCCACGGCCTGCGGACGGCCGTCGGCGAACCTCACCGTCCCGGCGCTCGGCTCCAGGAAGCGCAGCAGCGCCTGGGCGAGGGTGGTCTTGCCGGAGCCGGACGGACCGACCACGGCGATCCGGCGGCCGGCGGCGAGGTCGAGGTCCACGCCGGCGAGCGCGTCCACCGTCTGCCCGGGGTGCCGCACGGTCAGCCCGCGCACCGCGACGGGCAGCGGCTGACCGGGGAGCTCCGCCGGTTCGGCCGGCTCCGTCACCGGCGAGGGGGCGTTCAGTACCTCGTCCAGCCGGGCCTGCGCGGCGCGGCTGCGCTGGCGGGCCTGGACGGCGAGCGGCATCCCGGTGACGGCCTCGAAGGCGGCCAGCGGGGTCAGCACCACCACCGCCAGGCAGACCGGCGCCAGTGTCCCGTCGCGCACCCCCTGGACGCCGACGGCGGCCGCGGCGGCCACGGTCAGGCCGGTGAGCAGCGCGATCAGCCCGGTGCCGAGCGCCGTGGTGGCGGCCGAGCGGGCGGCCAGCCGGGTCAGCGCGGCGTCGGCGGTGCGGACGGCGGCCAGCCGGCCGGGCAGCGCGCCGGCCACGGTGAGCTCGGCGGTACCGGTGAAGGCGTCCACCACGGCGGTGGCCAGGCGCCCGCGCGCCGGGGCCTGGCGCCGCTCGGCGCCGGCCGACCAGCGGGCCGCCAGGGCGGGCACCAGCACGCCCGCGAGCAGCAGCCCGAGGCCGAGCACCAGCCCGGCGGCGGGCAGGAAGACGGCCATCGCCACCGTCGAGGCGAGGGCGACCAGGCCGGCCACCGCGGCCGGCAGCCGCCAGCGCAGGTAGTGGTCCTGGATCGCGTCCACGTCGGCGACCAGCCGGGAGAGCAGGTCGCCGCGCCGGAAGGCGGGCAGCCCGGCCGGGGCGAGCGCGCTCAGCCGCCGGTAGACGGCGGCCCGCAGGGTGCCGAGGGTGCGCAGCACCGCGTCGTGCGAGACCAGCCGCTCCGCGTAGCGGAAGACGCTGCGGCCGATGCCGAAGGCCCGCACCGAGGTGACGGCCATCATCAGGTAGAGCACCGGCGGCATCTCGGAGGCCCGGGAGATCAGGTAGCCGGAGGTGGCCATCAGGGCGACGGCGCAGCCGAGGGCGAGCGCGCCGAGCAGGATCGAGAGCGCCAGCCGGGGGGTGGTGCCGGCCTCGGGCCCGGGCTCCTCGGCCACGGCCGGGGCGGGGGTCGGGCGGCCGCTGTGGGCGAGCGGGGCGACCGGCTCGGCGGGCAGCACGGACGGGGTCCCCGCCAGCCGTACCCGCTGGTCCGCGACGGCCAGCAGGGCCGGCCGGTGCGCGACCACCAGCACGGTGCGTGCCGGGTCCGCGGCGAGCGTCCGGACGGCGTCCACCACGGCCGCCTCGGAGGCGCCGTCCAGGTTGGCGGTCGGCTCGTCCAGCAGCACCAGCGGCCGGTCGTCGGCGAGCAGCACCCGGGCGAGGGCGAGGCGCTGGCGCTGCCCGGCGGAGAGCCCGGCGCCGTCCTCCCCCAGGACGGCCTTCAGGTCGGTCACGAAGTCGAGCGCGTGCGCGGCCCGCAGCGCCGTCCACAGCTGCTCGTCAGTGGCCTCCGGCCGGTAGAGCCGCAGGTTCTCGGCGACCGTCCCGGCGAACAGGTGCGGGTGCTGCGGCACCCAGGCGATCTGTCGCCGCCAGCTCTCCGGGTCCAGTTCGGCCAGGTCGTGGGTGCGGCCGTCGGCGGCGGTGATCCGGACGGTGCCGGACTCCGGGGCGGTGAGGCCGAGCAGCACCGCCAGCAGGGTGGACTTGCCGGCGCCGCTCGGGCCGGTGAGCGCCGTGCTGGAGCCCGGGCGCAGGGTCAGCCCGGCGCCGTCCAGCGCGGGCTCGGTGCGCCCGGGGTGCCGGACGACCAGGCCATCGGCGGCGATCACGGCGCCCGCGAGTTCCGGCGCCGGGGTGGTGCCGGCGGCGGGCAGCGGGGTCTCCAGCACCCGGAACAGCTCGTCGGCGGCGGTCAGCCCCTCGACGCTGGAGTGGTAGAGCGCGCCGACCTGGCGGATCGGGAAGTACACCTCGGGGGCGAGCACCAGGATCAGCAGGCCGGTCTCCAGGTCGAGCGTGCCGTCCACCAGCCGGAACCCGACGGTGACGGCGACCAGCGCGACGGACAGGGTGGAGAGCAGTTCCAGGGTGAAGGAGGAGACGAAGGCGATCCGCAGGGTGCGCAGGGTGGCCCGGCGGTAGTCGGCGGTGATCCGGGCGATGGCGGCGGCCTGGGTACGGGCCCGGTTGAACACCTTGAGGGTGGGCAGCCCGGCGACCACGTCGAGGAAGTGGTGGGAGAGCCGGGCGAGGGTGTTCCACTGCCGGTCCATCCGGGACTGGGTGGCCATCCCGATCAGCACCATGAACAGCGGGATCAGCGGCAGCGTCCCGGCGATGATCGCGGCCGAGGTGAAGTCGGCGCCGACGATCCGCAGCAGCACGATCACCGGGACGACCACGGCCAGCGCCAACTGCGGCAGGTAGCGGGCGAAGTAGTCGTCCAGCGCGTCGATGCCGCGGGTGGCGAGGGTGGTGAGTTCGCCGGTGCGCCGGCCCGCCAGGTAGGACGGGCCGAGCGCGGTGGCGTGGTCGAGCAGCCGCCGCCGCAGGGTGGACTTCACCCGGGCGACGGACCGGTGCGCGGTGAGTTCGGTGAGCCAGCCGACCAGCCCGCGCCCGACCGCCGTCAGGGCGAGCAGCAGCAGCGGCGTGGTCAGCTCGCCGAGCGTCGCCCCGCGCTGGAAGGCGCGGACGACGATCTCGGCGATCAGACTCGCCTGGGCGACCACCAGGGCCGCGCCGACCGCGCCGAGCAGCACGGATCCGGCGAGGAAGGCCCTGGTGGTGCGGGCGTACCCGAGGAGTCGGGGGTCGACCGGCTTCACGGCGTCAGACCTGCTCGAACTCGGCGGCCGGGGCGTGGCCGGGGATGTGCTGGACCCCGATCCGCTTGCGGAACACCCAGTAGGTCCAGCCCTGGTAGAGCAGCACCAGCGGGGTGAACACGGCCGCCACGATGGTCATCAGCCGGAGCGTGTACGAGGCGGAGGACGCGTTGCTGACGGTCAGGCTCCAGGCGTCGTTCAGGGTGGACGGCATGACGTTCGGAAAGAGCGACAGGAAGAGCATCGCGACCGCGGCCACGATGGTCGCCCCGGAGAGGACGAACGCCCAGCCCTCGCGGCCGACCTGGTTGGCCGCGAGCGCGCCGAGCAGGGCCAGTACGGCGATGACCAGCGCGACCAGGCTGCGGCCGTTGCCGCTGTCGGCCTGGGTCCAGATCAGGAAGACCAGCGCCAGCACGGCGGTCGCCAGCCCGGCCTGCAGGGCGGCCTTGCGGGCCCGCTCGCGGATCTCCCCGACCGTCTTGAGCGCCGCGAACACCGCGCCGTGGAAGGTGAACAGGGTGAGCGTCACCAGGCCGCCGAGCAGCGCGTACGGGTTGAGCAGGTCCCAGAACGTGCCGACGTAGTTCTTGTGCGCGTCGATGTCGACGCCGCGCACGATGTTGGCGAAGGCCACGCCCCACAGGAAGGCCGGGAGCAGCGAGGTCCAGAAGATGGCCTCCTCCCAGTTGCGCTGCCAGCGGACGCCGTCGCGCTTGGCCCGGTACTCGAAGGCCACGCCGCGGATGATCAGGCAGACCAGGATGATCAGCAGCGGGATGTAGAAGCCGCTGAAGAGCGTCGCGTACCAGTCCGGGAAGGCGGCGAAGGTGGCGCCGCCGGCGGTCAGCAGCCAGACCTCGTTACCGTCCCAGACCGGGCCGATGGTGTTGATCAGCACCCGGCGCTCGGCGGTGTTGCGGGCGAGCGGCTTGGAGAGGATGCCGATCCCGAAGTCGAAGCCCTCCAGGAAGAAGTAGCCGATCCACAGGACCGCGATCAGCACGAACCAGACGTCGTGGAGTTGCATGTCAGATCCTCAGTTCCCCAGTGGTCCTGGTGGCTCAGTACGCGAAGGCGAGCGGCTTGTCGGCGTCCTCGTCCGAGGACGGTCCGCGCAGGGACGGGTCCTTGGCCGGGGGCTGCTCGGTCACCACCGGGCCGGCCTTGGCGTACTTGACCAACAGCCGGACCTCGACGACGGCGAGGACGGCGTAGAGCAGGGTGAAGGTGACCAGGGCACCGATCTGGGTGCCGACGCTGACGTTGGGGGAGACGGCGCTGGCCGTGGTCATCAGGCCGAAGACGGCCCAGGGCTGGCGGCCCATCTCGGTGAAGATCCAGCCGAAGCTGTTGGCGATCAGCGGGAAGCCCATGGTCAGGATGCCGATCCGCCAGCTCCACTTGGTGAGCACCGGGCCCAGCTCGCGCTTCGGCGTGAGCATCAGCCGGGGCACCTCGGTGGCGCCGGTGCGGAACTCGGGGCTCAGGAAGAGCTTCCTGCGGGTGGTCCAGAGGCCGATCAGGCCGGCCACGAAGGAGGTCATCCCGAAGCCGATCATGAAGCGGAAGCCCCAGTAGGTGACGAAGACGCTCGGGATGTAGTCCTTGGGGTCTCCGCCGTGCTGGGCGGCCTCGGCGGCGGCGGTGTCGTTGATGCCGGGGACGGTGGAGCTGAAGTCGCTGTGGGCGAGGAAGGACAGCACCCCGGGGACCTCCAGGGCGACCGAGTTGTGGCCCTTGCTGACGTCGCCGACCGCGAAGATCGAGAACGGCGCCGGCGACTGGGTGTCCCACAGTGCCTCGGCGGCGGCCATCTTCATCGGCTGCTGCTCGAACATGACCTTGCCGAGGGTGTCACCGCTGAGCGCGGTGCCGGCGCCGAAGACCACCGCGAGCACCAGGCCGAGCCGCAGCGAGGTGCGCATCACGGCGGTCTTCTTGGGGTCGGCGGTCTCGGGCTTGTGCTTGGCCTTCCAGAGGTGGAAGGAGGAGATGCCGACCATGAACGCGGCGCCGGTGAGGAAGGCGGCGGTCAGGGTGTGGAAGACGACGGTGAGGGTGGTGTTCTGGAACAGCACCTCGGCGATGTCGGTGAGCTGCGCCTTCCCGGTGGCCGGGTCGATCGTGTAGCCGACCGGGTGCTGCATCCAGCTGTTGGCCGCCAGGATGAAGTAGGCGGAGAGCACGGTGCCCAGCGCGACCATCCACATGCAGGCGGCGTGCAGCTTCTTCGGCAGCTTGTCCCAGCCGAAGATCCACAGGCCGATGAAGGTGGACTCGAAGAAGAAGGCGATCAGCGCCTCCATCGCGAGCGGGGCGCCGAAGACGTCACCGACGAAGCGTGAGTAGTCGGACCAGTTCATGCCGAACTGGAACTCCTGGACGATGCCGGTGACGACGCCCATCGCGATGTTGATGAGGAAGAGCTTTCCCCAGAACTTGGTCGCGTGGAAGTACTTCTCCTTGTTCGTCCGCACCCAGGCGGTCTCCAGCCCGGCCACGATGGCGGCCAGGCTGATCGTGAGCGGAACGAAGAGGAAGTGGTAGACGGTCGTGATGCCGAATTGCCATCGAGCGATGGTCTCGTGAGCGATTGCCAGTTCCACGTCGCTCTCTCTCCCAACCTGCCCGCAGGATGACGGGCATCTTCCGGACAAACTTCTCTAAAGCCGTAGACCGTTGCTCAACCACGCAAGCTTGTCCGCTTGTGAACGTGAACACGTTCACAAGAGGCAGTATCCATCATCCTTACGAAGGAATCGCAGGCGGGGTGGGGTTGACACGGCACAGCGGTGCGTGACGCTGCGCACAGTCTGCGGAGCCGTCGGGCGCCGGGACAACGAACGAGTGGGCGGACCGGACGCGGATCTTGGCCGAAGCGGCGCTTGACAGGTGCCCCGGCCGCTTGACCGGGGCACCGGAAGCCGTCAGGCGCGACCGGCGGGCCCGGCCGTCAGGCGTGACCGTCAGGCCCGGCCGAGGAGCTCGGTGCCCGGGGTGGAGTCGGCGCGGGCCGTGAAGAACTCGCTGAAGCCCGCGAGGAACTCCTCCCGGGTGATCCGGCCGTCCCCGTCGGCGTCCAACTGGCGGAAACCGTGCGACAGCTCGGCGGGGTGCACGCGCGGCCCGCCGAACACCGCGCGGTACTCGTCGAACTCCAGGAAGCCGCTGCCGTCGGTGTCGGCCGCGGCGAACACCGCCCGCAGCGCGGGCAGCAGCCCCCGCTCCAGGTAGGCCTCGTCCCGGTCGCAGCCGGCCAGGGTCGCCGCCACGAACTCCTCCCGGCTGACCCTCCCGTCCCCGTCGGCGTCCATCACCGCGCGCAGCTGCTCCCACCAGCTGTCGAAGGCCTCGTACACCCGGGCCTCGCCGGCCTCGTCCAGTTCCAGCCGCCAGCACACGTTGTGCGCCATCGCCCGCAGGTCGTGCACCGTGATGAAGCCGTCGCCGGTCTGGTCCAGCACCTCACGGAAGAAGCGGTCCAGCCGGGGCCCGCGCGCGTCCCGGCCCTGGCGGGGGAGGCGGGGCGCGCGGTGCTCCTCCGGGGAGCGGTAGCGCAGCCGGTCCGGGAGCCGCGGGACGAGGGCGCCCGCGCCCCGGTGCAGCACGGTGGACAGCAGCGCGGCCCGGCGGGTGCGGACCAGCCCGAACCGCTCCCGCACGGCGGGCGGCAGGTCCGCCACCGTCAGGTCGCGGATCACCCGGGCGACCAGCACCCGGGTGATCCGCCATCCGGCGTCCCCGAGGAACCAGAGCCGGCGCGGCCGGGGCGCCTCGCGCAGCAGATCGCCCAGCAGGTAGCGCGCCGCCTCGGTGAACTCCAGCCGCTCGCGGGCGTACCGGGCGAAGTACGCGGGCAGCTCGGCTGCCGTAGCGGGGAGTTCCTCCTCGGGGAGGTCGAAGGCGGCGATCGCCTCCTTGAACTCCGCGTACGCCAGATCCAGTTGCCCGGCGTCGTAGCGGTCCCCGCCGAGGCGCCGCATGGTCACGACGCACTCGAACAGCGTCAGCAGCACCCACACCCTGGTCGCCGCGTCCCGCGCGTCGTACGGCTGCCCGTCCGCCATCGTCCCGCGGATCCGCTTGTGCGACCGGTTCAGCCGCGCGACCTCCCGCCGCAGCGTCTCCGCGTCCTGGTAGAACAGCCGCCGCCCGCTCCCCAGCGTGTGCTCGACCCGCCGCCACGGATGCGCCCGGTACGTCGAGTGCTCCGCCATCCCCGCCGACACCACCGGGTCCGCCGCCTGCAGCACCAGCAGCCGCCAGGCCACCAGGGCGATCCGCCACTCGGACAGGTCCCGCTTGAACGACGCCGGGCGGTCAGTCACGGCGCTCGCCGGTGATGTCGGGGCCGATCACGAAGCCCTCGGCGGGGCCCTCGGGGATCACGGCCTCCTTGCCGTAGGGGACCCGGGTCGAGGAGGCGTAGGCGCGGCGCTCGCGGTCCGGGCCGGTGAGGATGGTGACGGCGCCGCCGTCGTCGTAGTCGTCGATGATCACGTACACCGGGATGCCGGCGGCCGCGTAGGCGCGATGCTTCAGGACGTGGTCACGCTTTCGGGCTTCGGCACCCGGCGATACGGTCTCGATGACCAGGGGGATTCCGGAGGCAAGCAGACCCAGGCCGTCGGGATGCTCGATCTCCTCGTCGTCTTCAGGGGCCACGTACGCGTCCGGGATGAACACCTTGAGCCCGTGGATGACGTTGCAGTCGTTTCCCGGCGACCACCCGGATCCCCGAAGGTGGCCGAACAGGGCCCCGAGCAACCGCCTGTTGACACGCGCATGGCGGCTGTTGCCGGTGGGTGACACCTCGAACCCCTCGATGATCTCCACGTGGACGCCCTCGGGGACATCCATGGACTTCCACATCTCCCACAGCACCTGGTCCAGGTCCACGACGGTCCCCTCGGCAACGAGCGCGCTCATTGAGACACCCCACTTCCCGTCCAGTGTGATCAGCCCGCGCGAGTCCGCACAAGCAACGGCTGGACAGTCGCACACGGCCGAGGGGCCGATCAGGTGAATGGCGGTTGGTTCACTCGATCGGGGAGCTCGGGGCTCGGAAACGCCGGAACCGCAGGACGGGCCGGGGCCTGTCCTGCGGTTCCGGGGTGGTCGCGCCTTCCTCCCGAGCGGGCGCGAACGGGGGTGGGTCAGGAGGCGGAGCGGGCCGGCTTGCGGCGCGAGACGTAGAGGGCGGCGGCGCCGAGGCTGATGGCGAGGCCGGAGCCCAGGGCGAGGTACGGGGTGGCCGGGTTGGAGCCGGTCTCGGCGAGTTCGGTGGCCGAGCCGGTGGCGGTCTGGGTGGTGGTCGCGCTGGTCGACTTGTTCGCGGCGGTGGTCTTGGTCGCGGTGGTCGACTTGTTCGTGGTGGTGTCCGAGACCGGGGTGACGGCCGCGGGCTGCTCCACCGGCTTCTCGACGGGCTGCTCGACCGGCTTCTCGACCGGCTTCTCGGCGGCCGCCCTGGCGTCGGCGAGGGCCTTGTCCGCGGCGGCCTTGGCGGTGGCCGCGGCCTTGGTGGCCTGATCCGCCGTGTGGATCCGGCGGAACGCCTCGACCCGGGCGTCGTCCATGGCGTTCCGCGCGGCCGTCACGTCGGCCTTGGCCTTCGCGTCCGCGGCGATGGCGGCGTTGGCGGCGTCGATCGCCTTGAGCATCCGCTCCCTGGCCTTGGGCAGGTCCTCCTCCGTGGCGGAGCCGTACGCCCGGGAGGCCTCCTCGGCCTCCTTGTTGGCGGCGTCCTTGGCGGCGGCGGCCTTCGCCGCGGCGGCCTTGGCCTCCTGGTACTTGCCCAGGTAGGGCTGCGAGTTGTCGAGGAAGGCGGAGGCCTCGGCCCGCACCTTGGCCTCGTTGGCGACAGCCGCCGTATAGGCCTTGGCGGCGTCGGCGGCGGCCCGTTCCAGTTCGGCGATCGAGCCGTCGTCGCTCCGGGTCTGTGCCGCCGAAGCCGACTCCGCGAAGGCGGGTGCCGCGGAGAGCACGGCGGCGGGCGAGACGACGGCGGCGACGAGGGCGGCCGAGACCAGCGAACGGCGGAGTTTCACGATGACCCCTTTCGGGCCTAAAGGAAAGCAAAAGCCTCGGCCGTGAGGGATTCCGACGACCGGGCAGCGCCGATCATAGACAGACGCTTTCTTAACGCTCCATGCCGGATTCCGGCAATGATCGAGCGCCGCGCCTTCCTGGTTCACCGGAGAATTGACGAGTCGACAAATTCGATGGAACCCGCGCCCCGAATGCCCGGATTCCGGGCATTCGGCCGGGACCGACCGGAATTCCGGTCAGCGCTGGCGGGGCAGTTCGACCCGGAAGGTGGCGCCCTCGCCCGGGGCGGTGTGCAGGGTGAGGGTGCCGCCGTGGGCGCGGGTGAGGGCGGTCGCGATGGCGAGGCCGAGGCCGGCGCCGCCGCCGTTGTCGCGACTGCGGGAGGGGTCGACCCGGAAGAAGCGGTCGAAGACCCGCTGGGCCTGCTCCTCGGTGAGGCCCGGGCCGGAGTCGGCGACCTCCAGCAGGCAGATGCCGCCGGGGCCGGCGCCCACCCCGATCCGGACCGGGGTGCCGGGCGGGGTGTGCTTGACCGCGTTGCCGACCAGGTTGGTGACCACCTGCCGCAGCCGTGCCTCGTCGCCGATGACGGGCGCGGCGCCGGGCGCGCCGGTGCCGGCCGGGCCGGTGAGCGCGACCGGGCGGCTGGGGTCGAGGGCGGTGAGGTCGTGCAGCGCGTCGGCGGCGAGGGTGCGCAGGTCCATCGGGGCGAGGTCGAGCGGGCGCTCCTCGTCCAGCCGGGCGAGCACCAGCAGGTCCTCGACCAGGGCGCCCATCCGGTCGGCCTCGCTCTCGATCCGGGTCATGGTCCGCTTGACGTCGGCGTCGGTGGGCAGCGCGCCCATCCGGTACAGCTCGGCGAAGCCGCGGATGCCGGCCAGCGGGGTGCGCAGCTCGTGCGAGGCGTCGGCGACGAAGCGCCGCATCCGGGCCTCGGACTCGGCGCGGGCCGCGAAGGCCGCCTCGATCTGGGTGAGCATCCCGTTGAGCGCGATCGACAGCCGGCCGACCTCGGTGCCCGGGGAGAGCTCCGGCATCCGGTGCGACAGCTCGCCGGCCGCGATCCGTTCGGCGCCCTCCTCGATCCGGCGCAGCGGCCGCAGTCCGGCCCGTACCGCGAAGAAGCCGAGCGCGGCGATCAGCACCAGGACGCCGCCGCCGATGGCCAGGAAGGAGGTGTTCAGCTTGCCGAGGGTGGCGTCGATGTCCTCGCGGGAGACCGCCACCATGACGTGGGTCGGGGTGAGCGTCGGCGAGGCGTACGCGCTGGGGTTGGGGGCCTGCCCGCGGGGGGTCTGGAGGGGCAGCACCAGTACCCGCCACCTGTGGTGGCCGCGCTGGTCGGGCAGGTCGAAGGGGACGTCGGGGGCGGTCCGGGTCGGGTCCAGCCCGGCCAGCTGGGGCGCCGGATCGCTGTCCGAGACGGGCTGGCGCATCACCGCCTGGACCTTGCCGTCCGAGGAGAGGTACTGCACCAGGTACTGGCTGGGCAGGCTGACCCGCCGGCCGGCGACGGCGGGCCGGCCGGCGGCCGGCGCGGTCAGCTGGCCCGGGGGCTTGCGGGAGAGCGGCGGCCCGTACCGCTGGAGCTGCTCGTCGAGCTGCTCCACCAGCTGGGTCCGTACGGTGCCGAGCACGAAGGTGTCGCTGACCACGAGCCCGGTGGTGACCAGGGCGAGCGCGAGCACCAGCAGCCGGGCGCGCAGCGACAGCCGGGAGGAGAAGCGGGCGAACACGAGCGGGTCCGGTCAGCCCTGCGGGGGGCGGCGCATGACGTAGCCGATGCCGCGCACGGTGTGGATCAGCTTGGGGCCGTGCGCCGGGCCGGAGTCGAGCTTGCGGCGCAGGTAGGAGATGTACGACTCGACGATGGAGAGGTCCCCGCCGAAGTCGTAGGCCCAGACGTGGTCGAGGATCTGCGACTTGGAGACCACCCGGCCGACGTTGGCCATCAGGTAGTGCAGCAGTTTGAACTCGGTCGGGGAGAGCGAGACCGTGGTTCCGCCCCGGGTGACCTCGTGGGCGACCGGGTCGAGGCTGAGGTCGGCGACGACCAGCCGGCCGTCCTCGGCCGGTCCGCCGGCCCGGCGCAGGATGGCGCGGATCCGGGCGATCAGCTCCTCCAGGCTGAACGGCTTGGTGACGTAGTCGTCCGCGCCGGCGGCCAGGCCCTGCACCTTGTCGCCGACGCCGTCCTTGGCGGTGAGGAAGAGCACCGGCAGGTGGTCGCCGGGGTGCCCGTGGGCCGGGCCGGCTATCTGTCCGCGGCTGGTGCGCTCGCGCAGCTTCTCGACGACGGTGAAGCCGTCGAGGTCGGGGAGCATCACGTCGAGCACGACCAGGTCGGGGCGCTCGGCGGCGACCAGTTCGAGCGCCTCGGTGCCGCTGGCGGCGGAGGCGACGCGGAAGCCGGAGAAGCGCAGCGAGGCGGAGAGCAGCTCGCGGATGTTGGGTTCGTCGTCCACGACGAGCAGGAACGCTTCGCCCTGGCCCCCGGCCACCGTGGAGCCGCCTGGTGTGGTGACAGTGCCTTGCACGGGGCTTTCGCCTCCCGGTCGGACGATGACGTTCAGCATGAGGCTAGCCCCCGGAGGCTATGCGGCATGGATGAATGTTGGATTAACACCTTATCGGTCGGTTTTTGGGCGATCGGCGCACAGGGGTGGGTTCGGTGGTGTGCGTACGGGCGTGGACACGACGGATGGGGCGCGCACCCGGCGTGACGCGCCTCACTTCCGCGCGTCGCCCCCACTCGGCCGGCCCTCCGTCCAGGGCCGGAGCTTCTCCGGGTTGCGCACCGCCCAGATGTGGGTGATCAGGCCCTCGGCGATCCGGAACGCGAACACGGTGACGGTCACGCCGTCCTGCCGGGCGACCAGGCCGGGAAGACCGTTGACGCTGCACTCCAGCAGCGTGATGCCGGGTGCGAAACGGTCGGAGTCCAGGTAGGCGGCGGCGATCCGCTCGCGCCCGGTCAGCGGGTGCAGCAGCGCGCCGACCAGACCGCCGCCGTCGGCGATCACGGTGGCCTCGGGGTCCAGGACGCCCATCAGCGACTTGAGGTCCTTCGCCTCCCAGGCCCGCCTGAACTCCCGGACGACGCCGGCCTGCGCGCTCGTCGGCGTTACCGGGGCCTGCGCGGCCCGGATCCGGCGGCGGGCGGAGGTGGCCAGCTGACGGCAGGCGGCCGGGGTGCGGCCGACGATCGCGGCCACTTCGGCGAAGGGGTAGCGGAAGACGTCGTGGAGGACGAAGGCGACGCGTTCGGCCGGCGTCATGGCCTCCAGGACCACCAGGAAGGCCATGCTCACCGACTCGTCCAGGGTGATCCGGTCGGCCGGGTCCGCCGCCGGGTCGGCCGCGGCGTCCGTCCACTCCCGGCGCGCGGGCAGCGGCTCGGGAATCCACTCGCCCACGTAGCGCTCCCGCCGCACCCGGGCCGAGCCGAGCAGGTTGAGGCAGATCCGGCTGGCCACCGTGGTCAGCCAGCCGGCGGGCGAGACGATCGCCTCCCGCTCCCGCCGGGGCAGCGCGTACCAGCGCGCGTAGGTCTCCTGCACCACGTCCTCGGCGTCGGCCAGCGAACCGAGCATCCGGTACGCCAGGTTGATCAGCCGGCGCCGCTCGCTCATGATCGCGCCCAGGCCCGGCCCGGTCGTGGTGTCGCCCTCTGCTTCCCGCACCGTGTCCCCACCCCTTCGACTCGACGGTTCCCCTCTCCTCCTAAGACAGGCCGGCGGCCCGGGATGTGACACCCTCCGCGCCACCTCACATTCCGAGCGGCTGCGCGGTCGTACTCGTCGCACTGGTCACACGGAACGGAGAACCCGATGAACGACTTCCAGGCGATCGCCGACCGCGTCGAGATCGCGGCCCTGCAGGCCGAGTTCACCGACGCGGCGATGATGCGCGACCGCACCCGCCTCGCCGAGCTGTTCACCCCGGACGGCGTGCTGCGGATGCCCGACGTCCCGGTCGAACTGATCGGCCCGGAGCAGATCCGCGCCGGCGGCGAGAAGCTCCAGGAGCAGTGGGACTTCTTCGTCCAGAACACCCACCCTGGCGCGATCCGGATCGACGGCGACACCGCGACCGGCCGTGCGCACATGCACGAGGTCGTCCGCCTCAAGAACGGCATACAGGGGCTCAACTACGCGATCTACCACGACCGTTACCGGCGCACGGCGGACGGCTGGCGGTTCACCGAGCGGGTCTACGAGATCCGCTACCTGGACACCACCCCGCTGACCGGCGCGGCGCCGCACGCCACCGCCCCGGCCTCGCACACGGCCCAGGACCCGACGGCCGTCGACCGCCTGGAGCGGGTGGCCGCCGCACTGACGGCGAACGGCTTCACCGTCGAGATCCTGGACGACGCCGCCGCCGCGCGCACCCGGGTCGCGGAGCTGGTCCCGGCCGGCGCCACCGTCTTCACCGGGGCCAGCGAGACCCTCCGGCTCTCCGGCATCGAGGAGGACGTCAACACCGGCGACCGCTACCGGGCCGTGAAACCCCGCGCGCTGGCCATGGACCGGGCCACCGAGGCCGACGGCATCCGCACGATGGTCGCCACCCCGGACGTGGCGCTCGGCAGCGTCGCCGCCGTCACCGAGACCGGCTCCCTGGTCGTCGCCTCGGCGACCGGCAGCCAGCTGCCCGCCTACGTCGGCGGTGCCGGCCGGGCGATCTGGGTCGTCGGGGCCCAGAAGGTCGTCCCGGACCTCCCCGCCGCCCTGCGGCGCCTGGAGCACCACGTCCTCCCGCTGGAATCCGACCGCGCCCGGGCCGCGTACGGCCGACCGAGCGCCGTGAACCAGCTCCTCGTGCTCAACGCCCCGGCCCGGCTCACCCCGGGGACCGTCCTGCTGCTGCGCGAGGCCGTCGGCTTCTGAGGCCGCGGAATCCCCGCGCTTTTCCTCCTGCTATGATTTGTGGCGAGGCGAAGGCAATGTTTTCGAGCAATTGCCCGGCCCGATCATTTCGGTGGTCATAGCGAGAGGGAAACGCCCGGCTCCATTCCGAACCCGGAAGCTAAGCCTTTCAGCGCCGATGGTACTGCAGGGGGGACCCTGTGGGAGAGTAGGACGCCGCCGAATTCTTCTTACGGCCCCTGCCGTGTCCGACAGAGACACGGCAGGGGCTTTTTCGTTTCTCCCGACGATTCGACTTCCCTCGGCTCCCCCGGTTTCCGCGCCGCGGAGCATCCTCCGGCGTGTCCGCTATGTGAGACACCGGGCCTCGGAAAAGCCGCTTTGCGGGCATCTGGAAGGATGGCGACCACCGAAACGGACTTGCGTCTCGCCAACTGAGACTGCAATATCATGGTATGGACAACACTAGCGGCGTCGGCGTTCTCGACAAGGCCGCTCTGGTGCTCAGCGCACTGGAGTCGGGCCCCGCCACGCTGGCGGGGCTGGTCGC
>NZ_JBHVFE010000137.1:0-19346 GCF_042801945.1 Kitasatospora sp. NPDC057542 | reverse complement strand
GACCAGAAGAACTCTGGTCAGCGGCCCTCGGGGTGACGCGGTGGTGCCTACGGGATCAGTGGTGGCCGTGGCCGCTGGTGATCTCGTGGTGCTCCTCGGCGGTCGGCTTGGGGATCTGGCTGCCCTCGCCGTAGAAACCGCGGGAGAGCTTGGCCCGGGTGCGGGTGAGGACGCCGGCCTTGCGGGCCACGCCGTTCTCGTCCGCCTGGGCCGGCAGCTCGACCGGCTGGATCTGGTCGTGCGCGGTGAGCTTGTACAGGTCCTTCTGCGGGAGCTGGGCGTGCACCTCGATGAACTCGCCGTGCGGCAGGCGCTTGATGACACCCGTCTCGCGGCCGTGCAGCACCTTCTCCTTGTCACGGCGCTGGAGACCGAGGCACCAGCGCTTGGTGATGATGAAGACGACGACCGGGACGACGAAGAAGCCGACGCGGACGAAGTAGGTGACCGAGTTGATCGACAGGTGCAGGTGGGTGGCGAACAGGTCGTTGCCACCGGCCATCAGCAGGATCAGGTAGAGGCTGATCCAGGCGGCGCCCAGGGCGGTGCGGACCGGAGCGTTGCGCGGGCGGTCCAGGATGTGGTGCTCGCGCTTGTCGCCGGTGATCCAGCCCTCGATGAACGGGTAGGCCGCGATCGAGACCAGGACCAACGGGAAGATCGCCAGCGGGACCATGACACCCAGGTTGAGGGTGTGGCCGCCCCAGACGCTGATCTCCCAGCCCGGCATGACACGGATCAGACCCTCGGAGAAGCCCATGTACCAGTCGGGCTGGGCGTCCGTGGAGACCTGGTCCGGACGGTACGGGCCGTACGCCCAGATCGGGTTGATCGTGGCGATCGCCGAGATGACGGCGATGAGGCCGAACACCAGGAAGAAGAAGCCACCGGCCTTGGCCATGTAGACCGGCATCAGCGGCATGCCGACGACGTTCTTCTCGGTCTTGCCCGGGCCCGCCCACTGGGTGTGCTTGTGGTAGAAGACCAGGATCAGGTGCGCCACCAGCAGGCCGAGCATGATGCCCGGGATCAGCAGCACGTGGATGGTGAAGAACCGCGGCACGATGTCGTGGCCGGGGAACTCGCCCCCGAACAGGAACATCTGGACGTAGGTGCCGATCAGCGGGACGGCGAGGATCGCGCCTTCCATGAAGCGGATACCGGTGCCCGAGAGCAGGTCGTCCGGCAGGGAGTAGCCGAAGAAGCCGTCGAACATGCCCAGGACCAGCAGCAGGAAGCCGAAGACCCAGTTGATCTCACGCGGCTTGCGGAACGCGCCGGTGAAGAACACGCGCATCATGTGCACGAGCATCGCGGCCACGAAGACCAGGGCGGCCCAGTGGTGGATCTGACGGATCAGCAGGCCGCCGCGGACCTCGAAGCTGATGTCGACGGTGGAGGCGTAGGCCTCCGACATCGGGATGCCCTTGAGCGGCACGTACGAGCCGTCGTAGACGACCTCGGCCATCGAGGGCTTGAAGAACAGCGTCAGGTAGACACCGGTCAGGATGATGATGATGAACGTGTAGAGGCAGATCTCGCCCAGCATGAAGGACCAGTGGTCCGGGAAGATCTTCCGCAGGTTGGCCTTGGCGAGGGAGTAGATCCCCAGCCGGCCGTCAGTCCAGTCAGCCGCGGCCTCCCACTTGTTGGCGGGCTTGGCGCGCGTGCTGGAGGGCTTGGCGGCACCGGTGGTGGTGCTGCTCGCGCTACTCATCGAGCACGCTCCCAGTAGCTCGGGCCGACGGGCTCAGCGAAGTCGCCGGTGGCGACCAGGTTGCCCTTCTCGTCAGTGATGATCTTCAGCTGCGGCAGCGGGTGGCCGGCCGGGCCGAAGATGACGCGAGCGCCGTCCGCCAGGTCGAAGGTCGACTGGTGGCAGGGGCAGAGCGCGTGGTGGGTCTGCTGCTCGTACAGGCTGATCGGGCAGCCGACGTGGGTGCAGATCTTGGAGTAGGCGAGGATGCCCTCGAAGCCCAGCTCCTTGGACTTCTCGTCCTTGATGTCCTCGGGCGCGATGCGGACCAGCATCAGGGCGTCCTTGGCGATCCGCTGCTGGAAGTCCTCGCTGTGCGTGGACAGGCCCTCCGGCATGGCGAACGTGAGCGAGCCGACGATGATGTCCTCGGGCTTCATCGGCTGCATGGTGTTCATGTTGATGAGCTGCAGCGGCTTGGCCTCGGTCGCCTCCTTCCAACCGGTCTCCTTGAGCTTCTTCTCGGGAAGCGGGCCAA
Organism: Kitasatospora sp. NPDC057542; assembly: GCF_042801945.1. NCBI lineage: Bacteria > Bacillati > Actinomycetota > Actinomycetes > Kitasatosporales > Streptomycetaceae > Kitasatospora > Kitasatospora sp. NPDC057542. The sequence continues at coordinate 17,112 of NZ_JBHVFE010000137.1, read as the reverse complement.
GGTCACGGAGCAGGACCACGCCGGAGAGCGGGACCAGCGCCATGGAGCCGATCAGGGTGTTGCGGATCATCTTGCGGCGGCCGAAGCCGGACTCGGCGGCACCGGTCCTGAACTGCTCGATGACGTCGGCGCGGACCTCGTCGGAGGCCTCGATCGGGTGACGCTCGGACGGCATCTCGACGTCCGACATCAGGGTGCGGGCCCAGTGGACCGCGCCCGCGCCGATCATGAACAGCGCGACGCCCAGGGTCAGACCGAGCGCGAAGTTCAGCGCGCTGATGTGACCGAGCGGGAAGACGTAGACGATCTGGTCCGGGTCGATGGCCACGTACGAGGCGATGAAGCCGATGGTGGCGAGCATCGAGATCACGAACATCAGCGAGACCTGGCGCTCGGCGCGCTGGGCGGCCCGCTCGTCGATGTCGGTGCGACGGGGCTCGTGGGCCGGCAGGCCCGGGTCGGCGAACGGGCTGCCGTGGTCGGCCACCTCGCCGGCGGAGCCGTGCGGCTCCGGGAGCTTCTCTTCTGACATGTCGTGGCTCATGACTTCTTGGCCTTGGTGGTGTGGGCGGCGACCCAGATCGCGACCGCGATGAGCGTGCCGAGGCCGAAGATCCAGCCGAACAGACCCTCGGTCACCGGACCGAGGCTGCCCAGGGTGAGACCGCCGGGGTTGGGCTCATCGTTGGTGGTGTGGCGGACGAAGGCCACGATCTGCTTCTTCTGCTCCTCGGGCATGGTGGTGTCCGGGAACGACGGCATGTTCTGCGGGCCGGTCTGCATGGCCTCGTAGATGTGCTTGGCGTCCACGCCCTCGAGCGACGGGGCGGACTTGCCCTTGGTCAGGGCACCACCCTGGCCGGCGAAGTTGTGGCACTGGGCGCAGTTGGTGCGGAACAGCTCGCCACCCTTGGAGATGTCCTCGGGGTTGGTCGAGGTGAACTGCTCCTCCTTCGGGATCACCGGGCCGGGACCGAGGGAGGCGACGAAGGCGGCGAGCTGGTCGATCTCGGCCTGCGAGTAGATGTTCTTCTTGCGCGGGACCTGGGCGCCGGGCTGCTGGGCCGGCATGCGGCCGGTGCCGACCTGGAAGTCGACAGCAGCGGAGCCGACGCCGACCAGGCTCGGACCGTCACTGCTGCCCTGGCCGTTCAGGCCGTGGCAGGAGGAGCAGCCCACGGCGAAGAGCTTCTTGCCCTCATCGATCGCGAGCGACTGCGCGGCGACGTCGGCCTGCGCCTTGTCGGCGGGCGCGAACGCGGCGTACAGCCCCCCGGTTGCCGCCAGGGCGAGAAGTAGGACGACCAGCGCCGCCAATGGGTGGCGCCGTCGTGCGGAGAGCTTTTTCACGGAATAACCCCGGTGTCAGGATCTGGTCGACTGGTGGGTGCACCCGGCGGCCGGTCTGGCCGGCACGAGGCTGCCTGTCTAGGGCTGCGCGCGCGGTCGGTCGGTGGGAGCGTCGGCACCGGCAGAAGCGGCCCGTCGCCGGTGAGGGCGGGGGCCGCTGCCGGTGGCCAGCGACCTGATCAGCTGGTTACTTGATCAGGTAGATGGTCGCGAACAGGCCGATCCACACGACGTCGACGAAGTGCCAGTAGTACGACACGACGATCGCGGCGGTGGCCTGCTCGTGCGTGAAGCGCTTGGCTGCGTACGTCCGTCCCAGGACCAGCAGGAAGGCGATCAGACCACCCGTCACGTGCAGCCCGTGGAAGCCGGTGGTCAGGTAGAACACCGTGCCGTACGGGTCGGAGGACAGCGAGAGGCCGTCCTTCTTGACCAGCTCGGTGTACTCGAAGACCTGGCCGCCGATGAAGACCGCGCCCATGGCGAACGTGAGGATGAACCACGCCCGGAGCTTCTTCACGTCACCGCGCTCGGCAGCGAACACACCGAGCTGGCAGGTGAGCGAGGAGAGCACCAGGATCGTGGTGTTGACCGAGGAGAAGGGCACGTTGAGGGCGTGGGCCTTCTCGGTCCAGAACTCCGGCCCCTTGACGGAGCGGAGCGTGAAGTACATCGCGAAGAGGGCCGCGAAGAACATCAACTCGGAACTGAGCCAGACGATCGTTCCGACGCTGACCATGTTCGGCCGGTTGACCGATCCGTGCGCGTGCCCGGTTTCTACTGCTGTTGCTGTCGCCACGACGGACATTATGTCGGTCCCTTATTCCGTCTTCACGTCGGGGGGTGTCCCTCGGAGTGTCCGGTGCGTGCGGTATGCCCGCTTGGGGGTCGACGGGGTGTCCGGACGGGGACTGAGCAGCGGCGCGTCCCTTTTCTGATGGTTCCTCGGAGGGGCCTGCGACCCCCTTGCCCGGCGCGTCGCTGCACGGTCGGAGTAGCCGCGGGAGGTAAGGGGGAGGGGCCTCGGGTCGGCCGTACGGGTGGACCGGGCGGGGCCGGGTGACGGGCCGTCCTCCGGGCGGGTGAGCCCGGGACGCGGCGGCTCGGGGAGGAACGTGCGCGAGGGGGACTCGGCGGAGGGTGATCCGGAGTAGCATCCGGATCAGGCGAACGTGGTCCGGATCACACTTGAGGGAGCAGGGCCCATGGCGTACACGACCGATGAGACGCTCACCGTCCTCGTCTACAGCGACGACCGCAACACCCGTGAGCAGGTGCTGACGGCGCTCGGCCGCCGGCCCGCCGAGGATCTTCCGGAACTGTCCTACCTGGAGTGCGCGACCACCCCCGCGGTGCTCAAGGCGCTGGAGAAGGGGGGAGTGGACCTCTGCGTGCTGGACGGCGAGGCCGTTCCGGCCGGCGGGCTGGGCCTCGGGCGCCAGCTCAAGGACGAGATCTACGGCTGCCCGCCGGTGCTGGTGCTGATCGGGCGGCCGCAGGACTCCTGGCTCGCCGCCTGGAGCCGGGCCGACGCCGCCATCTCCCACCCGGTGGACCCGGTGGCGCTGGCCGAGGCGGTCGCCACCCTGCTGCGGGCGCGGCTGGCGAAGCGGACTCCGGCAGTCCGCTGAAATCCGGTCCGGCAGTTAGCAAATACAGGGGTAGAAGCCGCCCCTTCGCTCGATAGGCTGGCTCCATCCGTACGGACGTCCCCCTGGTGTGGGGAACCGACAACAGCTGGAGTCAGCCATGGTGAACGTGAACCCTGCGAACGGCGGTAGCGACCCCGCGCAGGTGGTCCGCACCTGGCCGGACCTCCTGGCGGCACTGTTGAAGGGGAACGACCTCGACCGCTCGTCCACCGAGTGGGCGATGGACCGGATCATGAGCGGCGAGGCGTCCCCGGTGCAGGTGGCCGGGTTCATGATCGCGCTGCGGGCCAAGGGCGAGTCGGTCGAGGAGATCGCCGGTCTGGTCGACGCAATGTACGCGCACGCCGAGCCGCTGGAGATCCCCGGCCCGGCGGTGGACATCGTCGGCACCGGCGGGGACCGGGCGAAGACCGTCAACATCTCCACCATGTCGGCGATCGTCGCGGCGGCCGCCGGCGCCAAGGTGGTCAAGCACGGCAACCGGTCGGCCTCCTCCGCCAGCGGCTCCTCGGACGTGCTGGAGAAGCTCGGGGTGGCGCTGGACCTCTCCTCCCGGCGGGTCGCCGAGGTGGCCGAGGAAGTCGGGCTCACCTTCTGCTTTGCGGCGAAGTTCCACCCCTCGATGCGGCACGCGGCCACCGCGCGGCGCGACCTCGGGGTGCCGACCGCCTTCAACATCCTCGGCCCGCTGACCAACCCGGCCAAGGTCACCGCGCACGCCATCGGCTGCTTCGACACCCGGCTGTCCGGGCTGATCGCCGGGGTGCTGGCCCGGCGGGGCGCGACGGCGCTGGTCTTCCGCGGTGACGACGGGCTGGACGAGCTGACCATCACCACCACCTCGCAGGTCTGGCTGGTGCGCGACGGAGTGGTCACCGAGACCACCTTCGACCCGCGGGACGTCGGCATCGAGCTGGTCGGCATCGAGGCGCTGCGCGGGGCGGACGCCTCGTACAACGCCGAGGTCGCGCGGCGGCTGCTGGCGGGGGAGCACGGGCCGGTGCGGGACGCCGTCCTGCTGAACACGGCGGCGGCGCTGGTCGCGCTGGACCTGGGCGACGCACCGCTGACCGAGCAGCTGGCGGCCGGCATGGAGCGGGCCGCGAAGGCGATCGACTCCGGCGCCGCACAGGACCTGCTGCGGCGCTGGTCGGAGGCCACCAGCCGGATCTGAGACGGCCGTTGGGGAGCCCGTGCCGGTACGCCGGCACGGGCTCTTCGCGCGCTGTCCGGATGCTGGATGCCCGTTTGACCACCCGCTGGACGCGGCCTAGAGTCTTCGCCAGGTCATGAGCGACAGCGTCAAGCCCCAGCTGGCTGTCCGGCAACCCTCCGTCCGTGGCGGGGTGCCCTGGGTGAGGACCGGGTCGCCACGGCAAACCGTCCGTGCGACAAGCGCGGACGCCCGACGACTGGCACTCCCGGGGTCCCTACACCCCTGAAGGAGTGCATCCTCATGTCCCTCTCCACCGAAATCTGCGCCCCGCTCGCCGTCCTCGGCGCCGACGTCGAGGTCCCGCTCGCCAGCGGTGAGAGGGTCGGCTACGCGGCGCTCGACTACGCGGCCAGCTCGCCGGCGCTCCAGCGGGTGTGGGACGACGTCGCCGCCTACGCGCCGTACTACGGCAGCGTCCACCGCGGCGCCGGGTACCTCTCGCAGCTGTCCACCGACCTGTTCGAGCAGAGCCGCCGCACCGTCGGCGAGTTCCTCGACCTGCGCGAGGGCGATCAGGTGGTCTTCACCCGGGCCACCACCGACTCGCTCAACCTGCTGGCCGCCGCCGTTCCGGCCGGCACCCGGGTGTTCGCCTTCGAGACCGAGCACCACGCCTCGCTGCTGCCCTGGGCGCACGCCGGACTGGACGTGACCTACCTGCGGGCGCCGCGCTCGCGGGCCGAGGCGGTGGCCGCGCTGGACGCCGCGCTCGCCGAGGCGCCCGAGGGCCCCAAGCTGCTCTGCGTCACCGGCGCTTCCAACGTGACCGGCGAGCTGTGGCCGGTCGCCGAGCTCACCGAGACCGCCCACCGGCACGGCGCCCGGGTGGTGCTGGACGCCGCCCAGCTGGCGCCGCACCACCGGGTCTCGGTGCGCGAGCTGGGCGTCGACTGGATCGCCTTCTCCGGCCACAAGATCTACGCGCCGTTCGGCGCCGGGGTGCTGGCCGGCCGGGCGGACTGGCTGGACGCGGCCGAGCCGTACCTCGCCGGCGGCGGGGCGACCCGTACGGTGGCCCGGGAGACCGACGGCTCGGTGGCCGTGCAGTGGCACACCGGCCCGGCCCGGCACGAGGCCGGCTCGCCGAACGTCATCGGCGCCTATGCGATCGCCTCGGCCTGCCGGGCGCTGACCGAGGCCGGCTTCGACGCGCTGGAGGCCCGCGAGCAGCAGCTGATCGCCCGCCTGACGGCCGGGCTGGCCGAGATCCCACAGGTCAAGGTGCTGAACCTGTTCGGCGCGGACTCCACGCGGGTGGGCGTGCTGTCCTTCGTCGTCCGGGGCTGGAACAGCTCGCACTTCTCGGCCGCGCTGTCCGCCGAGTACGGCATCGGGGTGCGCGACGGCCTGTTCTGCGCCCACCCGCTGGTGCGCACGCTGCTCGGGGACGAGGCCCCGGCCGTCGAATCGGCGTGCGGCGCTCCCGATCCCTCGCTGCCGGGCGAGCGCAGCCTGAACGCGATCCGGGTGAGCTTCGGCGCCGGGACGCCGGACGAGCACGTGGACCGCTTCCTGACCGCCGTCCGGGAGCTGGTCACGGACGGCGCGGCCTGGAGCTACCGCAACGAGGGCGGGCGCTGCGTCGCGACCGCGCAGATCGACCGGGGTCGGCGCGAGGGCTGATCGCTACTCGTCCAGGCCGAGGGCGAAGGCGGCTTCCAGGTCGTGCTGGGAGTAGGTGCGGAAGGCGATCTGGGTCTCGGTGTGGGCCACACCCGGGACCTTGTTGAGCCGGCCCGGGATGACCTCGGCCAGGTCGTCGTGCCGGCGCACCCGCACCATCGCCACCAGGTTGTAGCCCCCGGTCACCGAATAGACCTCGCTCACGCCCTCGATGGCAGCGATGGACTCGGCGATCTCCGGGATGCGGTCGACACTGGTCTTGATCAGGACGATGGCGGTGATCACAGTTCGGGCTCCTTTGTGGGGTGCCGCCAGCGTATCGGGCGTCGGCCCGGTCGTCGCGGGGGGTGGCGGACCACGGTGCAGACGTAGAGGAACCCGGCCGAGAAGCCGATCACGTGGACCAGGTACGCCACCCCCGGGCCGGCCGAGTGCATCGACCACCACTGCAGGGCGAACCAGAGGCCGAGCACCAGCCAGGAGGGGAAGCGCAGCGGCAGGAAGAGCAGCAGCGGGACGAGGGTGGTCACCCGGGCCCGGGGGTGGAGGCGCAGGTAGGCGCCGAGGGCGGCGGAGATCGCCCCGGAGGCGCCGATGAGCACCCGGGTGGAGTTCGGCGAGTGTGCCTCGGCGAGCGCGAAGCCGTACGTGGTCAGGCTGCCGGCGGCCAGGTAGAAGACGGCGTACCGGGCCCGGCCCAGCCGCCGTTCGACGGTGGGGCCGAAGACCTGGAGGAAGAGCAGGTTCCCCAGCAGGTGCAGCCAGCCGGCGTGCAGGAAGAGCCCGGTGAGGACGGACAGGGCCGGGTGCTTGCCCGGAGTCGGGGCGGTCGGGCAGCCGGGGGCCGGGTCGGGGGCCTCGGCGAGCTGTCCGGCGGTCAGCGCCCGTCCGGCCAGCACCTCGGCCGGGATGGCGCCCCAGCGCTGCTCGTACCGCTGCTCCGCGCAGAGCCGGGTCTGGCCGGTGCCGTACAGCGGGTTGAGCCCGGCGGCCGGGCCGAGCAGGAAGACCAGGGTGTTGAGCGCGATCAAGGCGTAGCTGACCACCGGGACGGTCGCCGCCGGGCGGCCGCCCGGGGCGGCGGTGTGGTCGGGGGCCGCGAGCGCCATGTGGCCAAGCATCCCTCCGGGCGCCGCAGGTGACACGGCGGTTTACGGCAGGTGGACTAGCTCGGTTGTTCGGGCAACCGGTGGTCGCGATGGTTGCCCCAGGCAATAGGCTGGGGGCGGGCATTCCCGCCTCCCGCCGCCGACGCCGGGGCTCCGGGGGGAGCGCCTAGCCCACGCAGGGACCACCCGAGAGGACCCCCGATGACCGTCCCCGCCCTGACTGCCGAGACGCGCTGGCGCTGCACCCTGTGCGGCAACCTCACCCGCTTCGACGTGACCCGTACCGCGCGGGTCACCGAGTTCCTCCACTTCGACCTGGCCGGCGAGTCCAAGGTCGAGGAGACCGAGGTGCTGAGCGAGACCGTCGAGTCGGTGCGCTGCCGCTGGTGCAACGCGGTGGACCAGGTCGAGCTGGTGGCCCGGCCGGGCGCCGAGGGGCCGCAGGACCCCGCCGAGCAGGGCTGATCCCCGCCGGTGCGACGGGTGGGTGCGCGGCGCACCCGCCCGTGCCGCACGGGACAATACAGAAACAAGACGCACGGAGCGTGACGACAGGGGCGGCAGCGGCCGTGCCCGCTGGACCAGGATCGGAGCCGAGGACGTGGTGGACGCAGCGAAGGAGCCCGGCGAAGCCCAGGGGCTTCAGCCCGCTGCGGCCGAGGCCTCGGCCGAGGCGGCGGGGGCGGCGAACGACTCCTGCGAGCCCGCGGCGGAGCCCGTCGTCGAGAAGCTCGACCGGCCGCTGCCCGAGGGCGTGCGCCGACGCGTGGTCGGGCTGGCCTCGGACGCGCTCGGCGGGCTGCCGTCGACCGAGCTCCCGCAGGGCCTGCGCCAGTACGTCAAGTTCACCCCGGCGCGACGGGCCAAGTACGCGGCCACCGCGCTGGCGGCGGCGCTGGAGGCGGAGCCCGCCTTCCGGGTACGGATAGCGGAGCGGCTGCGCCTGGGGCAGCCGGACCTGGTGAAGTCGCTGGAGTCGGGCACCGTCCCGGGCGCGGCCGATCCGATGGACATCGCGGCCGCCGCCTACCTGGTGCGTTCGCCGGGCTGGAGCCGGCTGGTGGCCGAGGTCGGCGAGGAGGCCGAGCGGGCCGGCGCCGAGGACGCGGCCGCGGAGGCGGCCCGGTTGATGGAGAAGCTGCAGGCCGAGCTGGCCGAGGTGCGGGCCTCCGCGCGGGCGGACATGGACCGGCAGCGGGCCGAGTCCGACGGGGTCCGCAAGGAGGCGGAGTCGCTGCGCAAGAAGGTGCGGTCACTGGAGAGCGACACCCGCCGGGCGCAGGCCGAGACCCGCCGGGTGGCCGGCGAGCTGGAGGCCGTGAAGGCGCAGGCCGCGGCCGAGCGCGGCGCGGCCGAGATCGAGGCGCGCAGGCTCAGGCACCGGGTCTCCGAACTGGAGAACGCGGTCGAGCAGGGCCGCCGGTCGGCCCGCGAGGGGCGCAGTGTCGAGGACATGCGGCTGCGGCTGCTGCTGGACGCCGTGCTGCAGTCGGCCCAGGGACTCCAGCGGGAGCTGGCGCTGCCGGTCTCCCAGATCCGCCCGGCGGACCTGGTGGAGGCGGTGGTGCCGGGGGCGGCCTCCCCGCACGACGTGGCCCGGCGCGGGCTGGCCGAGGACGATCCGGCGCTGTTGGACCAGCTGCTGGCGATTCCTCAGGTGCACCTGGTGGTGGACGGCTACAACGTGACCAAGACCGGCTATCCGACGCTGCCGCTGGAGCAGCAGCGGATCCGGCTGCTGGGCGGGCTGGCGATGCTGGCCCAGCGCACCCAGGCGGAGGTCACCTGTGTGTTCGACGGGCAGGACCTGGACGTCCCGGTGATCATGGCGCCGCCGCGCGGGGTCCGGGTGCGGTTCAGCCGGACCGGGGAGACGGCCGACGAGCTGATCCGCCGCCTGGTGCGGGCCGAACCGCAGGGCCGCCCGGTGGTGGTGGTGTCCACCGACCGGGAGGTCGCGGAGGGCGTGCGGAAGGCGGGCGCGCGCCCCGTGGCGTCGGTGCTGCTGCTGAACCGGCTGGCCCGGCCCTGAACCCACCGGGCCGCATGATGCCTGGTCAGGCGCGGTTCCGAGGCGATGCGCGGCTTTCGTGAAGTCGGTGTGGAAACCGGAGTTCACGCCTTCGGGGGAGTGGCAAAACGGATAGATCTTCACTAGGGTCTGGCGTCAAACCTATTTTCTGGAACCTCATCCCATCGGGTGAGTCCGATGAAAGAAGGAGCCGGTCCCTTGGCCTCCCACCGCCGTCCCAAGCAGCCGAGCCGCGCGCGGATCTCCGTGCTCACCGCTGCCGCTGCGACTGCGGTCGCCCTCTCCGCCCAGGTGGCCGCGCACGCTGCGCCGCAGCCGAACAAATCGGACGTCAAGGCGCAGATCGACCAGCTCCAGGAGGAGCAGGAGCAGGCGGCGGAGAAGTACAACGGAGCCAAGGAGCGGGCCGACCAGCTGCGCAAGCAGGCCGACCAGCTGCAGGACCAGGTGGCCCGCAGCCAGGAGCAGATGACCCAGCTCCAGGGCGGCCTCGCCGAGGTGGCGGGCGAGCAGTACCGCACCGGCGGCATCGACCCGTCCGTCCAGCTGATGCTCTCCTCCGACCCGTCCGGCTACCTGGAGAAGGCCTCCACCGTCCAGCAGGCCAGCACCAGCCAGGCCGAGGCGCTCAAGGGGCTGCTGGACCAGCAGCGCCGGCTGGACCAGGAGAAGACCGAGGCGGCCGCCGTGCTCGCCTCGCTGGACACCACCACCAAGGACCTGAACCAGGCCAAGGCGGACGTCAACACCAAGCTGAAGGCCGCCCAGGACCTGCTGAACTCGCTGAGCGCCGCCGACCGCGCCGCGCTGCGGGCCCAGCAGGCGCAGGACGACCGCGCCTCGCGCGGCAGCGACCGGGTCGACCTCAGCAGTCTGCCGCCGGCCAGCGGCTACGCGGCCGTGGCGATGTCCAAGGCGATGAGCAAGCAGGGCTCGCCGTACGTGTGGGGCGCCACCGGGTCGACCACCTTCGACTGCTCGGGCCTGATGGTCTGGGCGTACGGGCAGGCCGGCGTCTCGCTGCCGCGCACCTCGCAGGAGCAGGGCCACTACGGCACCCGGGTGCCCTCGCTGGACCAGGCCCAGCCGGGCGACCTGGTGATCTACGGCGCCGACATGCACCACGTCGGGATGTACATCGGCAACGGCATGGTGGTCCACGCGCCGCACACCGGTGACGTGGTGAAGGTGATGAAGGCCGACGCGATGTCGATCAACACCATCCGCCGGGTCTGACGGACCGACATGCCCGAGGGGCTCCTCCGGGGCCTGTGAAAAACGCCACCTCCGTGCGGGGGTGGCGTTCGGGTTTCCGGCCTCTTTGCGGCCGCATGCTGAGAACCGATCAGCCTTGCGTGTGCCACTGGTCACCATCGGTCATTTTCACAAAGGAACTTGGGTAATCTTCCGTCTTTTTTCTGACAAGGATTTGAACGGATCACGGTTCAGTTACTAGGGTCGTGCCCCGAACCACCGCACTGTCGATCGCCCAGCCAGGGTGGCGGCGGTGGTTACCGCCGAGTTCGCGAGGCAGCGGGGCAGGTCGAAGCGACTGCCCGACAGGGGAGCCCAGTTTTCGGGGGCGCTGTGGAGCGGAGCCGGGGAACCACGTTCCTCCGGGGTGAATCGGCGCCAGGTCGGCCGGTGGAACGGCCGTGAGGCGTCGTAGGGCATGCTTCCGGCCCGAACCCGTCAGCTCACCCGGTAGGCGGACGTAGGAAGAAGGAGTCCGCCTTCGTGGCGTCCCATCGTCGTCCCAAGCCCGCCGGTCGCGCCCGCGTCTCGATCCTGACCGGTGTCGCCGCCGCAGCCGTCGCCCTCTCCGCGCAGTCCGGCGCCCACGCGGACCCGCAGCCGACCAAGGAACAGGTCAAGGAGCAGGTCGACCAGCTCAACGAGCAGGCCGAGGTCGCGACCGAGAACTACAACGCCGCCCAGGCCAAGCAGCAGGAGCTGGAGAAGCAGGTCTCCGGCCTGCAGGACCAGGTGGCCCGTCAGCAGGCCCAGGTCACCGAGCTCCAGGGCGGCCTGGCCGAGATCGCCGGCGAGCAGTACCGCAACGGGGGCATATCCCCGACCGTCCAGCTGATGTTCTCCTCCAGCCCGGACAACTTCCTCAGCCAGGCCGGCACGCTGAACCAGGCCGGCAGCACCCAGAAGGGTCAGCTGAAGGAGCTCCAGGAGCAGCAGCGCAAGCTCGACCAGGACCGCAACGAGGCCCAGGGCAAGCTCGCCGAGCTGGAGTCGACCACCCAGCAGCTGAAGGCCTCCAAGGAGGAGGTCCAGGGCAAGCTGAAGGCGGCCCAGGACCTGCTCAACACACTGACCGACCAGGAGCGCCGGGCGCTCCAGCAGGCCGAGGAGAAGGCCGCCGCCGAGGCCCAGCTGAAGGCGGAGTCCGCGAAGCTCGACGCCGCGAAGGCCGCCGCCGACCGCGCCTCGCGCGACAACAGCCGCGGCGACCTCGCGAGCGGCACGACCACCGCTCCGGTGAAGGTGGCCGCCGGCAGCTCGCGCGGTGCCGCCGCGCTCTCGGCCGCCGCGTCCAAGGTCGGCAGCCCGTACGTCTGGGGTGCCACCGGCCCGGGCTCCTTCGACTGCTCCGGCCTGATGGTCTGGGCGTTCAACCAGGCCGGCGTGTCGCTGCCGCGTACCTCGCAGGCGCAGGCCTCGGCCGGCACCCGGATCGGTTCGGACATCTCCCAGGCCCAGCCCGGCGACCTGCTGATCTTCTACAGCGACGCCCACCACGTCGGCATCTACGCGGGCAACGGCCAGGTGCTGCACGCGCCCAAGCCGGGTGCGTCGGTGCGCTACGAGGCGGTCACCAACATGCCGCTGACCTCCATCGTGCGGGTCTGATCCCCGCGCGGACGCTTCCAGGCCCGGTCTTCCCCACGGAAGGCCGGGCCTGCGGCTTTTCCGGCGGGGTCGATCTGATGTCCGATTAGAGGTCGAATATTCGGGTTGGTGGGGGTTTGGACTCGCTTGCCCGAACTCGCTAACGTCTGCCACCGGACTCCCGCTCGACGGCCGCCCGTCGTGGTGCGGCGGCGGGGGTCGCACCGCAGGATTGGAGCCGCTGCCGCCATGCCCGTGCACCGCCGTTCCCAACTGCTCACCCGGGCGCTGGTGCTGACCGCGGCCGCCGCCACCGCGCTGGGCGTGGCCACCGGAGGCAGCGCCCAGGCCGCCCCCGGCAGCCCGGACCCGTCCGACCGTCAGGACGTCACGGCACAGGTGGAACAGCTGTACGACGAGGCCGAGCAGGCTTCCGAGAAGGCCAACGCGGCGCAGGAGGCCCAGCGGCGGCTCCAGGGCGAGACCACGATCCTCCAGGGCGAGATCGCCGTCGCCCAGAACCAGCTCAACGAGCTGCGCGGCGACCTGGCGACGGTGGCCGGGGCCGAGTACCGCGGCGGCGGGATGACCCAGACCGCCCAGCTGATCCTCTCGCCCGACCCGGAGGGCTACCTGGCCCGCGCCCGCACCCTGGGCCAGGCCGCCGTGCGCCAGCAGGAGACTCTGCACGAACTGGTCACCCGGCAGCGCCGGCTCGACCAGCGCCGCACCGAGGCGGCCGGCAAGCTCGCCGAGCTCGACCGGACCCGCCGCTCGCTCGCCGACAGCAAGCAGCAGATCCAGCAGCGGCTGGCCAAGGCGCAGAAGCTGTTGAACGGCCTGGACGCCACCGAGCGGGCCCGGATGACGGCCCAGGACGCCCGGGACGCCGAGCAGCGCGCCACCCGGGGCACCGACCGGCTGGACCTCGGCACCGCCCCGCCCGCCTCCGAGCGCGGGGCCGCCGCGCTGGCGGCCGCGGTGCGGATGATCGGCTCCCCGTACGTCTACGGGGCCACCGGGCCGCACGCGTTCGACTGCTCCGGTCTGATGTACTACAGCTGGCGGCAGGCCGGAGTGACCCTGCCGCGCACCTCGCAGGCCCAGGCGTACGCCGGGCAGCGGATCAGCCTGTCCGAAGCGCGACCGGGAGACCTGGTGATCTTCTACCGGGACATGCACCACGTCGGCATGTACGCCGGTGGAGGCGTGATCGTGCACGCACCCCGCCCGGGCGCCAAGGTCCGCTACGAGAGCGTCACCGCCATGCCGGTCTCCGGGGTGGTCCGGCTCTGAGCGCCCTGCCGTCCGGCCCCGCCGGCGCCACCGACCCTGCCGGCCCCGCCGACCCCGCCGAGACAGCCCGGCCCCGGCCCCGTCCCCGCCGCGTGCTGTCCCGGCGGGGTGCGCTGCTGCTCGCGGCCGGCGGAGTGGCCCAGCTGTCGCTGCAGCCGGCCGCCCCGGAGGTACGCCCGGCGCGGTCGGCGGACCGGCACGGCGAGGTGGCCGCCGCGCTCGCGGAGCGGGCGCGCTCGGCGCCGCCGTGGGCCGGGCTGCCGGTGGCCGAGGCGGGGTACCGCAACCTGGTGCTCGCCGCCTCCGGCGGGCCGGAGCGGCTGACCGCCGCCGCCGACCTGGCGGTGCGGATCGCCGGGTACGACGAGTACCCGGTGGTGTACCCGCGCCGGATCGAGCTGGTCCGGGCGGGGGACAGCTGGCGGGTCGAGCGCGAGGAGAGCGCGGGCGGGCCGCCCGCGCCGTGGGACTTCGGGCCGCTCCGGTCGGCGCCGGGCGCGCACTGCCTGGTGCTCGGGCCGGCCGCCGGCCCCGACCCGGCCGAGCTGGTCGCGGTGGGGGACCGGGCGGTGCCCGCCGTCACCGAGGTCTGGGGCGGCGCCTGGCCGGGGCGGCTGCTGCTGGAGCGGCCCGCCACCGAGGAGCAGTTCGCCCGGCTGCTGGAGGGCGACCCGGACGGCTGGACGGGCATGGCGGCGGTCACCGTGGCCGCCCCCGGCGCGCCCTGGCACACGCCCTCGGACCGGGTGCTGGTCAACCCGGAGGCGTACGGGCGGCTCAGTGACTTCGGCCGCCAGGTGGTGATCACCCACGAGACCACCCACGTCGCCACCAGGGCCGACACCCGGGCCTGGACCCCGCTGTGGCTCTCCGAGGGCGTCGCCGACTGGACCGCCTACCGCGACTCGGGCCGCAGCCCCCGGCAGATCGCCCCCGAGCTGGCCCGGGACGTCGCCGCGGGGAAGCCGCCGACCGCACTGCCCGCCGACCGGGACTTCGCCGCCGGAGCCTCCGGGATCGCCCAGGCCTACGAGCAGTCCTGGCTGGCCTGCGAGCTGATCGCCCGCGTCCACGGCCCGCAGCGGCTGGTCGCCTTCTACCGGGCGATCGGCGCGGCCGACGGGCAGGGCGAGGACCGGGAGCGCCGGACCGACCGGCTGATGCACCGTGAGCTGGGCGTCGGCCTGGAGGAGTTCACCCGGCTCTGGCTGGAGCAGGTGACGGCGCTTTGAGGCGCGTCCGATCAGGGGTCCGGTCAGCGGCGCTGTTCGGCCGGGGTGCCCGGGTGGTCGATGCCGTCCAGCAGGTCCTGCTCGTAGGCGATGCCCGGACGCACCGGGTAGCCGGCGGCCGGCAGCGGGGCGGGCTCGCGGTCCAGCACCACGGTCGGCGGCAGCGGCGCCTCGCCGCGGGTGGAACGCCAGAGCCGGACGCAGGAGAGCAGGGTCGCGGCCAGCAGCAGCAGGTTGCGCACGGCCAGCACGGTGACCGCCGCCGGGTCGCTGGCCAGGACCTGGGTGAACATGGTCGGGAACTCGACCAGGGTCAGCGGGCAGGCGAGCAGGATCAGCACCGCCACCGGCCGCTGGCTGCTGTTGCGCACGGTCAGGCAGACCGCCGCGACGCCGATCAGCCAGACCAGGTACTGCGGGCTGATCACCCGGCTGGTCACCACGAATATCAGCAGCGCGCACAGCGCCGCGTCGTACATGGTGGCCGCGCTGCGGCGCTTGGAGGTGAAGCGCCACAGCAGCAGCCAGCCGAAGCCCAGCAGGGTGCCGGCCATCATCACCTTGCTGATCACGCTCACCCACGGCCCGAGCATCTCGGGGGAGCCGTAGTTCATGGTGACCCTGCCGTCCCAGGCCCCGGCGATCCGGGCGAAGTGCAGCGGCAGCGCGCCGAGCGACTCGACCTCGATGCCGCGGTCCTTCTGGAAGGCCAGGAAGTCGAAGGCGCCGTTCATCCCGGCCGCCAGCAGGAAGCCGATCGAGACGGCGGTGGACCCGGCCAGCGTCCAGGAGCGGCGGGTGCGGCGGCCGGAGGGGGTGCCGATCAGGCCGAGCAGCGGCCAGATCTTGACGATGCCGCCCAGGCCCAGCAGCAGCCCGCCGACCGCCGGGCGACGGATCAGCGCCAGCAGGCCGGCCAGGGCGACCGCGGTGACGATGACGTCGAAGCGGTTGTAGATCATCGGGCCGAGCAGCGGCACGCCCACCACCCACAGCCAGGCGCCGGTCAGCGCCCGGCCCCGGCGCAGGCCGGTGCGCACCAGCAGCGCGGCCGCGGCGGCGTCGGCGATTCCGCAGATCACCCAGAACGAGACCAGGTACGACCAGGGCAGCAGGCCCGGCAGCAGGATCACCAGGGCGGCGCCCGGCGGGTACTGCCAGGTCACGTCGTCGAACGGGAAGGTGCCGGTCTGGAGCACGCCGTACCAGGCGTGGTAGATCATCCAGACGTCCGCCGTGACGTCGCCGCCGGGCGCCTTCAGCACGCCCGTCGCCAGCAGCACCAGCAGGGCGCGGGTGGCCACCCAGGTGGCTCCGAGCGCGGCGAGCGCCCCGAGCGGGCGGCCGAGGCGGCCGCGCGAAGAACCGGGCTCGGTGGCCGGGGCCAATTCCACTGCGCTCCCTCGTTCGTCTCGGACGTCCCCACCGGAGGCGTCGTATCGACGGACGCCCGGGCCGCCGCATCCGCGGCCTAGGTACTAGGACTGACCCGGGGGTCAAACGGTTGCCGTGCGCGGTTCCGTTCCCGGCGGGTCATGGTGTTGACCTATCGTACGGATCACCCAGCGGTACACCGCGCACACCCCGACCGAACGAGCCGTGGCCTGATGCACAGAACCTTGATCGTCACCAACGACTTCCCGCCACGCCCCGGTGGCATCCAGGCCTTCGTGCACAACATGGCCGTCCGTCAGCCCGCTGGCAGCGTCGTGGTGTACGCCTCGACCTGGCGGGACGGCAGCGAGGTGGCCCGCTTCGACGCCGAGCAGCCGTTCCCGGTGATCCGTGACCGGACGAAGGTGATGGTTCCCACACCCCGGGTCACCCGGCGGGCCGCCGAGATCCTGCGCGCGGAGCGGTGCGACTCGGTCTGGTTCGGCGCCGCCGCCCCGCTCGGGCTGATGGCGCCCACGCTGCGCCGGGCCGGGGCCGGACGGCTGCTCGGCATGACCCACGGGCACGAGGCCGCCTGGGCCCAGCTGCCGGTCTCCCGGCAGCTGCTGCGCCGGATCGGTGCGGGCACCGACGTGCTGACCTACCTGGGCGAGTACACCCGCTCCCGGATCGCCGCGGCGGTCGGGCCGCAGGCCGCGGCCCGGATGGTCCAGCTGCCGCCGGGCGTGGACGAGACGACCTTCCACCCGGACTCCGGGGGCGCCGAGGTGCGCCGCCGGCTGGGGCTGGCGGACCGGCCGGTGGTGGTCTGCGTCTCCCGGCTGGTGCCGCGCAAGGGCCAGGACACCCTGATCGAGGCGATGCCGCAGATCCTCGCCGACGTGCCGGACGCGGTGCTGCTGATCGTCGGCGGCGGCCCGTACCGGGCGGACCTGGAGAAGCTCGCGGACGCCACGGGCGTACGGGCCTCGGTGCGGTTCACCGGCTCGGTGCCGTGGGAGGAGCTGCCCGCCCACTACGGGGCCGGGGATGTCTTCGCGATGCCGTGCCGCACCCGGCGCGGGGGGCTGGACGTCGAGGGCCTGGGCATCGTCTACCTGGAGGCCTCGGCGACCGGCCTGCCGGTGGTCGCGGGGGACTCCGGCGGGGCGCCGGACGCGGTGCTGGAGGGCGAGACCGGGTACGTGGTGCCCGGCGGCTCGGCCTCGGCGGCGGCCGAGCGGATCGTCCGGCTGCTGCACGACGAGGAGCTGCGGCGGCGGATGGGCGAGGCCGGGCGGCGTTGGGTGGAGCGTTCCTGGCGCTGGGACCTGCTGGCGGGGCGGCTGACCTCGCTGCTGGCCGGGTGACGTGGACGGGCCCGCCT
>NZ_JBHVFE010000136.1:0-19430 GCF_042801945.1 Kitasatospora sp. NPDC057542 | reverse complement strand
CCGACGTCCCAGAGCACGGTCAGCAGGCCGAAGGCCGCCATGACGTACAGGCCGCTCCACTTGGTGGCGCAGGTCAGGCCGACGCAGACGCCGGCCGCGATCCGGTACGGGCGCCAGCCCAGGTTCAGCCGCTGGGCGAGCTGCGGGTTCTCGATCCCGCCCAGCCTCCGGGCCAGCAGGGCCCGGGTGCGGTCGCGGTCCAGCAGCAGGAAGCCGAAGGCGGCGAGGGTCCAGAACATCACCACCAGGTCGAGCAGGGCCGCCCGGCTGAGCACCAGGTGCAGGCCGTCCACCGAGAGCAGCAGGCCCGCCACACAGCCGAGCAGCGTGGAGCGGAACATCCGGCGGGCGATCCGGGCCACCATCAGCACCGACAGGGTGCCGAGCAGGGCCACCGCGAACCGCCAGCCGAAGGGGTTCATGCCGAACAGCTGCTCGCCCGCGCCGATGATCCACTTGCCCACCGGCGGGTGCACCACGTACGAGGGCGTCGCCCGGTACGGGACGGCCGCGCCCGGCGTCATGATCGTGGTGTTGGCGTCCTCCGGCCAGCTGATCTCGTAGCCGCCGTGCCAGAGCGCGTAGGCGTCCTTGGCGTAGTACGTCTCGTCGAAGATGATCGCGTGCGGCTGCCCGAGGTTGGTGAACCGCAGGACGCCGGCGAACACCGCCACCGCGATCGGACCCAGCCAGCCGGCCCAGCGGCAGAGGAAGAACCACAGGCCCTGCGGCAGCGAGACGCCCATCCGCAGCAGTAGCGGCGACTGCGGCACGTCCCGGGGCGTCACCCGGGGGCCGTCCGGCATCGGCGGCGCCAGGCGCTCGGTGAGCGTCGCCGCGGGACGGGCGGTGTAGCCGTACCGGGCCAGGCGTTCGCGCCAGTCGGCGGGGCCGGTCCGTGGTGAGCGGGGGGACGGCAGACCGACGCCGCCGTACGCGGATCGGTCCGTACCAGTGGGCGTCTGCGCCGCCGTGTCGCCGTTCATCCGCCACATCGTAGGGGCGCTCCTCGCACGCGTGTCCGCTCCCTCGGAAGCTGCCCGAATCGTCACCAAAAGCCCTGGGCGCTCGGCAGCTGCAAGGATGGGGACCGTGACAGGAGTACTCGTTCTCGCAGGCACCCCCATCGGCGACGTCTCGGACGCCCCGCCCCGGCTGGTCAACGAACTGGCCACGGCGGACGTGATCGCGGCCGAGGACACCCGGCGGCTGCGCCGGCTCACCCAGGCGCTCGGGGTGACCCCGGCGGGACGGGTGGTCTCCTACTTCGAGGGCAACGAGGTCGGCCGCACCCCCGAACTGGTCGAGGCGCTGCTCGGCGGCGCCCGGGTGCTGCTGGTCACCGACGCCGGCATGCCCTCGGTCTCCGACCCCGGCTACCGGCTGGTCGCCGCCGCCGTGGCCGCCGACGTCAAGGTCACCGCGGTGCCCGGGCCCTCGGCGGTGCTCACCGCGCTCGCGCTGTCCGGCCTGCCGGTGGACCGCTTCACCTTCGAGGGCTTCCTGCCGCGCAAGAGCGGCGACCGGGCCCGGCAGCTCGCCTCGATCGCCGCCGAGCCGCGCACCATGGTCTTCTTCGAGGCGCCGCACCGGATCGCCGAGGCGCTGACGGCGATGGCCGAGGCGTTCGGGCCGGAGCGGCCGGCCGCCGTCTGCCGCGAGCTCACCAAGACCTACGAGGAGGTCAAGCGCGGGCCGATCGGCGAGCTCGCGGCCTGGGCGGCCGAAGGCGTCAAGGGCGAGATCACCGTCGTGGTCGCCGGCGCCCCGCCGGCCGCGCCGCAGGAACTGACCCCGGCCGAGCTGGCCCGGCTGGTGGCCGTCCGTGAGGAGGCCGGGGAGCGCCGAAAGGAGGCCATCGCGGCCGTCGCGGTGGAACTCTCGCTGCCCAAGCGGGAGGTTTTCGACGCGGTCGTGGCGGCGAAGAAGGAAAGCCTGGAGGGCGGTCCGGGAAAGGGGTGAACTCCGGGGCTTGCGTTGCTCACGGGGAGTCGTACCGTGGAGGGAAGGCCCCGGTAAACACCCGCTGAGCTGAAGTTTCGGTCGCGGTTCTCGGTCCTGGGAAGGCCCTTCGTATAGGGCTGCCCAACCCGCATCCAAGTCTTCACAAGTGGGGCATCGGCCGAGGCGGTCCGGGCATTTCCTGGAAGGGAAAGACCCAGCCGGACGAACGTCCGGCGGGCGCTGGGAGACGGCTATGAGCGATGTTGTCGGCAGCCCCCGCGGTGGCAATGCGCTGAGCACGGCAGGCCTGGCCGGCCGGCCGCACACTCCCGTCGAGACCGTACGGGAGGCCTACTCCTTCGCGTGCCTGCGCTGCGGGTACGGCTGGGAGCAGGCGTACGACATCGAGCACCACGTGGCCAGGGACGGGCACGTCGTGTTCGAGTACCACGCCAACGGCGGCCGGGTGCCGTCCCCGCTGCTCAAGCCGACCTGCCCGGGGTGCGGCGGCCACACCGTTCGGATCATGCGCGAGGGCCGGGTGGCCTCCGCGGACCAGCCGTGGCAGAACGCCCCCGGCTACCCGGCGCACGCCGAGCCGGCCGGGACGCCCCCGGTGGCCGAGCCCGTCCGGCCGCGCGGACGCTGGGCCCGGTTCTGGTCGCGGCTGCTGGGCTGACACCGGGGCGACGCAGGAGGGACCGCCCCCGGCCGGGAGACAACTCGGTCGAGGGCGGTCCGTGCGCCCGACTAAGCTTTCCGACCATGGCGGCCACTGCAGACCACAGCACCACCGGGGCGAGCGCCCCGGCGTACTACGTTTCCACCCCGATCTACTACGTCAACGATCGCCCGCACCTGGGCCACGCGTACACCACCGTGGCGGGCGACGTCCTCACCCGCTGGCACCGCCAGCGCGGCGAGAAGGTGTGGTACCTGACCGGCACCGACGAGCACGGTCAGAAGATCATGCGGACCGCCGAGGCGAACGGCGTCAGCCCGCAGGAGTGGTGCGACAAGCTGGTCGAGGAGGCCTGGAAGCCGCTCTGGGAGCACCTGGAGATCGCCAACGACGACTTCATCCGCACCACCGAGGAGCGGCACACCGCCCGGGTGCAGGAGTTCGTCCAGGACCTGTACGACAAGGGCGAGATCTACAAGGGCGGCTACTCCGGCCCGTACTGCGTCGGCTGCGAGGAGTTCAAGCTCCCGTCCGAGCTGCTCGACGGCGCGACCGCGGACGAGAAGCTCTGCACCGTGCACAAGCGGCCGGTCGAGTGGCTGGAGGAGGAGAACTACTTCTTCCGCCTCTCCGCCTACGGCCCGCAGCTGCTGGAGTTCTACGCGGCGAACCCGGACTTCATCCAGCCGGCCTCGGCCCGCAACGAGGTGCTGCGCTTCGTCGAGCAGGACCTCAAGGACCTCTCGATCTCCCGCTCCACCTTCGACTGGGGCGTGCCGCTGCCCTGGGACGAGAAGCACGTCCTCTACGTGTGGGTCGACGCGCTGCAGAACTACATCACCGCGGCCGGCTACGGCAGCGACCCGGAGCGCTTCGCCGAGCTGTGGCCCGCCTCCGTCCACCTGGTCGGCAAGGACATCCTGCGCTTCCACGCCGTCATCTGGCCCGCCATGCTGATGGCCGCCGGACTGCCGCTGCCCAAGCGGGTCGTGGCCAACGGCTGGCTGATGGTCGGCGGCGAGAAGATGTCCAAGTCCAACCTGACCGGCATCGCGCCCACCGACCTGACCTCGCACTTCGGGGTGGACGCGTACCGCTACTACTTCCTGCGGGCGATCCCGTTCGGCACCGACGGCTCGTTCTCCTGGGAGGACTTCACCGCCCGGTACACCTCCGAGCTGGCCAACGACTTCGGCAACCTGGCCTCCCGGGTCGCCGCGATGGTCGGCAAGTACTTCGACGGGGTGCTGCCCTCCGCCACCGCCGCGGGCGACGCCGAGCAGGCCGTGGCGGACGGGCTGACCAGGGCCGTCGAGACGGCCGACCGGAAGATCGGCGAGGAGCTGGACTTCGCCGGCGGCCTCGCGGCGATCTTCGAGTTCGTCAAGCAGGTCAACGGCTACCTCACCGAGCAGGAGCCCTGGAAGGTCGCCAAGGACGACTCGGCCGAGGGCCGGGCCCGCCTGGCCACCATCCTCTACACCGCCGCCGAGGCACTGCGCGCCACCGCCGTGCTGCTCAACCCGGTGATGCCGTCCACCGCCGAGAAGCTGTGGGCCTCGCTGGGCGCCGAGGCCGCCGGGCTGGGCGCGCTCTCCGCGCAGACCGTCGCCACCGTGGCCGACTGGGGCCGGCTGCCCGCCGGTGCCACCGTCACCAAGGGCGAGATCCTCTTCCCGCGCCTCGAAGAGAAGCCGACCGCCTGACATGGCCGCCAAGGACGACCGGTCGACCCCGCCGCCGCTGCCGGAACCCCTGGCGGTGGCGGTGGCCGACTCGCACACCCACCTGGACATGCAGTCCGGCACCCCGGCCGAGGGCCTGGCGAAGGCCGCCTCGGTCGGGGTCACCACGGTGGTCCAGGTGGGCTGTGACGTGCCCGGCTCGCGCTGGGCCGCCGAACTGGCGGCGCAGTACGAGCAGGTGCACGCGGCCGTCGCCCTGCACCCCAACGAGGCGCCGCGGATCTTCCTCGGCGACCCGGACGGCTGGTCCGGGCAGCAGCGGAAGGCCGGCGGCGCCGCCGCGCTGGACGAGGCGCTCGCCGAGATCGACCGGCTCGCCGCACTGCCGCAGGTGGTGGCGGTCGGCGAGACAGGCCTGGACTACTTCCGCACCGGGCCGGAGGGCGTGGAGATCCAGAAGGAGTCGTTCCGCCGCCACATCGAGATGGCCAAGCGGCACGGCAAGGCCCTGGTCATCCACGACCGGGACGCCCACGAGGACGTCATCGCCGTCCTGCTGGAGGAGGGCGCCCCGGAACGGACGGTCTTCCACTGCTACTCCGGCGACGCGGAGATGGCGAAGACCTGCGCCGAGAACGGCTGGTACCTCTCCTTCGCCGGTCCGGTCACCTTCAAGGCCAACCAGCCGCTGCGCGACGCCCTGCTCGCCACCCCGCCGGACCGGATCCTGGTCGAGACCGACGCCCCGTTCCTCACCCCGCACCCCTACCGCGGCCGCCCGAACGCCCCGTACCTGATCCCGGTCACGGTGCGCTCGATGGCCACCACCCTGGGGCTGGCCGAGGACGAGCTGTCCGCGGCCATCGCGGCGAACACCGCCCGGGCCTTCGGCTACTGAGCCCCACCTCCGGCCACTGAGCCGGATCGAGCGGTGCCCTTCGGATCGGCGAGTCCGGAGGGCACCTCCGGCGCCCGTATCCTTGGCGCGTGAGCACCACCGACCCCACCCCTGACAGCCGCCCCCAGCCTCCGGCCGGGGGGACCCCCTTGCTGGGCAGCGCCGACATCCGGGAGCTGGCGGCCGCGTTCGGCGTGAAGCCGACCAAGCAGCGCGGGCAGAACTTCGTCATCGACGGCAACACCGTGCGGCGGATCGTCCGCGCCGCCGAGGTGACGGAGCAGGACGCGGTGGTGGAGGTCGGGCCAGGGCTCGGCTCGCTCACGCTGGCGCTGCTGGAGGTGGCGCGGCACGTGACCGCGGTCGAGATCGACCCGGTGCTGGCGCAGCACCTGCCGGACACCGTCGCGGCCCGGATCCCGGGCAAGGCGGACTCGTTCGACCTGGTGTTCAGCGACGCCATGGAGGTCACCGAGCTGCCCGGGCCGGCGCCCACCGCGCTGGTCGCCAACCTCCCGTACAACGTCGCGGTGCCCGTCCTGCTGCACATGCTGGCGACCTTCCCCAGCATCGAGCGGACCCTGGTGATGGTGCAGAGCGAGGTCGCCGACCGGCTCGCCGCCAAGCCGGGCAACAAGGTGTACGGAGTCCCGTCGGTCAAGGCCAACTGGTACGCCGACGTGAAGCGGGCCGG
This sequence comes from Kitasatospora sp. NPDC057542, assembly GCF_042801945.1. NCBI lineage: Bacteria > Bacillati > Actinomycetota > Actinomycetes > Kitasatosporales > Streptomycetaceae > Kitasatospora > Kitasatospora sp. NPDC057542. Next base: position 13,527 of record NZ_JBHVFE010000136.1, on the reverse strand, counting down.
CGCCATCGGGCGGAACGTGTTCTGGCCCGCCCCCAACGTCGACTCCGGGCTGGTCTCGCTGATCCGCCGCGAGCCGCCGAAGACCAGCGCCAGCCGCGAGGAGGTGTTCGCGGTGGTCGACGCCGCGTTCGCCCAGCGGCGCAAGACCCTGCGCGCCGCGCTGGCCGGCTGGGCGGGCTCCGCCGCCGGGGCCGAGCAGGCGCTCGCGGCGGCCGGCATCGACCACAAGCTGCGCGGCGAGATGCTGACGGTGGAGCAGTTCGCCGCGATCGCCGAGCACAAGCCCGCCGGGCACACGACCGTCGAGCACAGGCCCGCCGGGCACACGACCGGGGAGTCCGCGTGATCACCGTACGGGTGCCGGCCAAGGTCAACGTCCAGCTGGGGGTCGGCGGGCTGCGCGCCGACGGCTTCCACGACCTGGCCAACGTCTTCTTCGCCGTCGCCCTCGGGGACGAGGTCACCGCCGCCGCCGGGGAGGGCGTGACGCTGAGCTGCTCCGGGCCGGACGCCGCCGTCGTCCCGCTGGACGACAGCAACCTCGCCGCCCGCGCCGCCCGGCTGCTCGCCGCCCACCACGGCATCGCCGACCCGGGCGTGCACCTGCACATCGCCAAGGCCATCCCGGTGGCCGGCGGGATGGCCGGCGGCAGCGCCGGCGGCGCTGCCGCACTGGTCGCCTGCGACGCGCTCTGGCAGCTGGACACCCCGCTTCCGGTGCTGCTGGAGCTGGCCGCCGAACTCGGCTCCGACGTGCCGTTCGCCCTGCTCGGCGGCGTCGCACTGGGCCGCGGCCGGGGCGAGATCCTGGAGCCGCTGGCCGTCGAGGGCACCTTCCACTGGGTCTTCGCGGTCGCCGAGGGCGGCCTGTCCACCCCCGCCGTGTTCCGCGAGTGCGACCGGCTGCGCGAGGAGGCCGGCACCGGCTCCAGCGACACCGACGTCCCCACCCCGGACGCCGACCCGGCGCTGCTCGCCGCGCTCGCCCAGGGCGATGTCGTCGCCCTGGCCGCCGCGCTCGCCAACGACCTCCAGCCCGCCGCGCTCTCGCTGCGCCCCGCGCTCGCCGCCACCCTGCGGGCCGGCACCGAGGCGGGCGCGCTCGGGGCGCTCGTCTCCGGCTCCGGGCCGACCTGCGCCTTCCTGGTCAAGGACGCCGAGGCCGCCGCCGTGGTGGCCGAAGCGCTGAGGGCCTCCGGCACCTGCCGGACCGCGCACGCCACCCACGGGCCGGTGCCGGGGGCCTCCGTCGCGGGCTGACGCGGTGAAGGTGCCGCGGCGGGCCCATTAGGCTGGAGAGATCGGGGTGTCCCCGAGAGGGGTGCCCGGCCGTCGAGCAGTGGGCCGCCCCGCGACCGCCGAACCCAGGAGCGCAGCACACGTGGCCGTCAACCTCGCCACCATCGAGTCCGTCACGAAGGTCTACGGCACCCGCACCCTGCTGGACGCGGTCAGCCTGGGCGTCAGCGAGGGCGACCGGATCGGCGTCGTCGGCCGCAACGGCGACGGCAAGACCACCCTGATCCGGATGCTCGCCAAGCTGGAGGAGCCGGACGGCGGCCGGATCACCCACTCCGGCGGGCTGCAGATGGCCGTCCTCACCCAGCACGACTCGCTCGACCCCGAGGCCACCATCCGGCACGAGGTGATCGCCGACCGGGCCGACCACGAGTGGCTCGGCGACGCCCGCATCCGCGACATCATCGAGGGCCTCTTCGGCGGCCTCGACCTGCCCGGCTTCGCCGACGGCCTGGACACCGTCATCGGCCCGCTCTCCGGTGGTGAGCGCCGCCGGATCGCCCTCGCCAAGCTGCTGCTCGGCTCGCCCGACCTGGTCGTCCTCGACGAGCCCACCAACCACCTCGACGTCGAGGGCATCAACTGGCTCGCCGCGCACCTCCAGAAGCGCCGCTCGGCGCTGGTCTGCGTCACCCACGACCGCTGGTTCCTCGACCAGGTCTGCACCCGGATGTGGGACGTCCAGCACGGCGAGGTGCACGAGTACGAGGGTGGCTACTCGGACTACGTCTTCGCCCGCGCCGAGCGCTCCCGGATCGAGGCCGTCGAGGAGCAGAAGCGCCAGAACATGGCCCGCAAGGAGCTGGCCTGGCTGCGCCGCGGCGCCCCCGCCCGCACCTCCAAGCCGCGCTACCGGATCGAGGCCGCCAACGCCCTGATCGCGGACGTGCCGGAGCCGCGCGACAAGTCCGAGCTGATGAAGTTCGCCAACGCGCGGCTCGGGAAGACGGTCTTCGACCTGGAGGGCGTGACCGTCAAGGCCGGCCCGAAGCTGCTGCTGGAGAACGTCACCTGGCAGCTCGGCCCCGGCGACCGGATCGGTCTGCTCGGCGTCAACGGCGCCGGCAAGACCTCGCTGCTGCGCGCCCTGCGCGACGCGTACGCCTCGGAGGGCGACGTCCAGCCGGCGTCGGGCGTCATCAAGGTCGGCAAGACCGTGCGGCTGGCCTACCTGTCGCAGGAGGTTGCCGAGCTGGACCCGGCGACCCGGGTGCTCCAGGCCGTCGAGCAGGTCCGCTCACGGGTCGACCTCGGCAAGGGCCGGGAGATGAGCGCCGGCCAGCTGTGCGAGCAGTTCGGCTTCGGCAAGGACAAGCAGTGGACGCCGGTCGGCGACCTCTCCGGTGGCGAGCGGCGCCGGCTCCAGCTGCTGCGGCTGCTGATGGACGAGCCCAACGTGCTGTTCCTGGACGAGCCCACCAACGACCTGGACATCGAGACGCTCAACCAGCTGGAGGACCTGCTCGACGGCTGGCCCGGCTCGATGATCGTCATCAGCCACGACCGCTTCTTCATCGAGCGCACCACGGACACCGTCCAGGCGCTGCTCGGCGACAAGAAGATGCGGATGCTGCCGAACGGCGTGGACGAGTACCTGGAGCGCCGGGCCCGGATGGCCGCCGCCGCGGTACCCGCTGCCGCTCCGGCCGCGTCGGCTGCTTCGGGCGCGTCGGGCGTCTCGGGCACCTCCGGCGCTTCGGCTGCCGAGGGCGTTGCTCCTGCGCTGTCCGGCGGGGACCTGCGGGCGGCGAAGAAGGAGATGCAGAAGCTTGAGCGGCAGATCGCCAAGCTGGACGAGAAGGAGTCCAAGCTGCACACCCAACTCGCCGAGCACGCCGCCGACTTCTCCAAGGTCGCGGAGCTGGACACGCAGCTGCGCGCGGTCCGGGAGGAGAAGGAGGAGCTGGAGATGAGCTGGCTGGAGCTGGCCGAGCAGGTCTGAGCCGGGTCAGCCGGGTCAGCCGGTGCGGAGGAGCGTTTCGAGCTCCTCCGCCGCACGGCCCAGTGCGCTGCGCGTCGGGTCGTGCGGGGCGGTCGGACCGGCCGCCGGGTTCGTCGGCGGGCGGTGCGCCCGGGCGGCGGCGGTCAGCTCGTCCAGCGCCTGCCGCACCCGGTCGACCTCGGCCGGGTCCGGCACCCGACCGCCGTACCGGATCTGCGCCGCGAAGGCCGCCACCGCGCCGCCCAGCCGCTCCAGCGCCGCCGTCGCCGGCAGCCACCGCTCGGCCAGCCGGCCGGTGGGCGGGGGCTCGGCCAGCCCCTGCTGCACCTCCCGGCGGGCGTCCGCCAGCGACCGGTAGGCCGCACGGCGCAGCCACACCTGGGCGTTGCCGTTCCGGAGGACGGAGTCGAGGTAGGCCCGCAGCGCCGTCGCCGCGTCGACCAGCTTTGGCTCGATCCGGTGGCGCGGGCGCTCCGGCCACAGCAGGTAGCCGAAAAGCAGGACGACCGCGCTGGCCAGCACGGTGTCCAGGACCCGGGGCCGGAACTCGGCGGCGCTGCTCTGCCCGCCCAGCTGGAGCAGGACCAGTGCCATCGGCGTCATCACCACGGTGTTCAGCCCGTAGTGCGCCGCCGTGGCGTACGGGAGCAGGGCCACGCAGAGGGCGGCCATCGCGGTCAGCGCCCACTCGTCGGTGGTGACCACGAGCAGCGCCGCGGTCACGGCCACTCCGAGCACCGTGCCGACCGAGCGGCTCACCGCGCGCAGGAACACCGAGCCGAGGTCCGGCTTCAGCACGAAGGCGATCGTCATCGGCACCCAGTAGCTCTTGCTGAGCGGGTAGTTGGCGGTGACCGCCGAACCGGCAGCGATGCACAGCGCGACCCGCAGCCCGTACCGGACCGAACCCCGGGACAGCAGCCGCGCCCGCAGCCGCCAGGGGTCCGGCGGCGGAGCGGGGGCGGTGCCGAGCCGGGTGTCGCGGCCGGCCACGGTGTCGGCGGCGGCGCGCAGCGCCACGTCCAGGGCCTGTCGCGAAGGGGTGTCGGGCCGCCAGTTCGGGACGGCGACCTCGCCGCCGCCCTGCCGCACGGCGGCCGCCAGCCGGTTCGGGACCTCGGCCACCTCCGGCGGGACCGGGCGGCGGGCCCACAGCAGGCCGGTCGCCGCCTCGGTGGCGGCGAGGGCGGCCTCGTACATCCGGCCGCGGCGGTCCTGGCGGTCCCGGTGGTCTTTGTGGTCCCGGCGGTCGCTGTGGTCCTGACGGTCCCGGTGGCTCGTGCCGAGGAGGTCCTGGAGCTGGTTCAGACGGGCCGTCAGCACCTGGCGCGAGGCGGCCGCCCGCGGGCCGCCCAGGTCGGCGAGCGTGCGGCCGAGCGCGTCGTACGCGGCGGCCAGCGCCCGGTTGCGCGGATCCGCGGCGGGCCGGTTCGGCGCCCCCGCCGGCAACCCGAGCAGCACCACGAACGCGGCCCCGACCGGAAGCATCGGCGCCGCCGCCCACCACGGCTGCGGCAGCGGCATCCCACTGCCCAGCGCGGCCGACACCAGCAGCAGCATCCCGGCTGCCGAACCGCGCGGACCGGTCGCGCTCAGCGCACCGGAGGCGAAGGCGGTCAGCGTCAGCGCGACACCCAGGACGAGGCCGTCCGCGTCGGCGTGCTGGAGGGCGGTGCCGATCAGCATGCCGAGCGCGGAGGCGAGGACGGCCGTCCCGATCCGGGCGGCCCGAAGCCGGCCCGGCTCGACCCGGTCGTTCATCGTCGCGTGCATAGCCCCGAGCCCGGCGAACACCCCCAGGTCCAGCCGGTGCGCCAGCAGCCCCACCGCCAACGGCACCGCCATGCCCACCGCCGCCCGCGCCATCAGCGCCACCGGAACCGGCGGCCGTGCGGGCCGCGCAGCACGGGCCCACCAGGGGGAAGGGGAGGCGTCGGAGGAGCTCACGCGGTCACGTCCGTTCTGCGGCCTTGGGTCGCTGCTGTGCGACATTGCGCGGCAGATGGGGCGTACCGGGTCAGTCTACCCAGGGCCGCGGTGACGGTTCGTACGTGTCAAGTTCGTACCGATCGCGTACGGGCGGGCCAAGGGCCCTGCCGGTCCGACAGGGGTGGTGGCTACGATGACGGAGGCGGAAACCGTCCACAGGGCGGGCGGTGCACCGACCAGGACGGTACGACCCAGAAGTTGACGGTGTGTTTGCGGCCCGGAGCCGCCCGGGGACGGCCCGGGCGCGACCGGCCGTACGGGGGAGAGGTGAACTGCTGTGGCAGAAGGTAACGGGAACGGGTCGGAGACTCCTGCACCGGCGAACCCTTCGGGGGATGCGACGCCGTTCATGCTGGAGCAGAAGCTTCCGTGGCCTTTTGGGGGGATCAACATCGCCCCCATCATCAGTACCGTGCAGACGAACGTCAGCGCCGCTGCCCTGGTGGCGGCCTTCGGTAAGCACGACGTCGAGGTCGAACTCGGGACGCTCAGGAACTTCGCGGCGCAGGTCGAGGCGACGCTCGCCGCGATGGAAGGTTCAGCGGCCGGGCCGTACAAGCTCCAGGAGCAGAAGCTGACGGGCAAGAGCTTCGCGAGTGCGGAGTTCGCCGAAGCGACGGCCCTGACCACCGCCTACGAGAAAGCCCACACCCAGCTCGTCAAGCTCCACAAGGACCTCATGTCGCAGATCGACGCGATGAAGGAAGCGGTCATGAACTCGGCGGGCAGGTACTCGACCAACGAGGAACACACGACCGCCGCCCAGAACGCGATCGCGAAGGGTGCGGGTGTGCCGGCGGCCGGGCCGGGAGCCTCCGGCTCCCTCTGATGAGGGTCGGCCGAGACAGTTCACGGGGAGACGGGGAATAGACAGTGGCAGAGGGAACGAACTTCGAACAGATCGACCATGCAGCGCTCAAGGGCATGGTCGACGGCACCAACCCCGCGTTGGTACTGGACCGTGGCAACAAGCTTCAGGACGCCGGCCGTGTTCTGCAGGAACTGAGCCAGGCGCTGACGGCGCACGTCGGCAAGGTTACCTGGGGAGGTGAGGCCGGCGAGAGCTTCAAGACCTGGGTCAGGAACCTGCAGCAGTCGGCCGACTTGCTGGGCAAGTACTCGGCCGGTGCGGGTGAGATCATGCAGCACGCGGGCGCGGCACTCAGCCTTGCCAAATCCGCCGTGCCGGATGTGCCGACCTGTGACATCACCACCGTGAATACGCGTCAGCGCCAGGCTCCGCCCGACGCCGCGGCCTATACGTCGGCCAACTTCACGCCTGAAGGCCCGACCGCCGCGAATCTCGACTCGATCATGAAGAAGCGAAACCCCGGGACGTGGGTCACCGCGACCGATGCCGATGCCGCTTCGCAGCGTGTCTACAAGGCGCACCAGGAAGCCATCCACCAGTTGGAGAAGCTGGGGCAGGCCTATGCCGCGGCCGCGACGGCGCTGAACGGGCTCGGCACCGACTTGGCTCTGCCGGGGACGCCTGCGCCGTCGAATCAGAACGACTCCAAGGCAATCTCCCGAGATGGCGGGAGCGGTGGCGGTGCCGGCTCCGGCGGTTCTGTCCGCAACCCGCGTTCGGGGGGCAGCGTCGGCGGCGGGCCCAACCCGGGCGGCGGCGAGAGCTACGGCGGAGGGAAGATCCTGCCCCGTGACCCGGGCTCGGGTGGCCCCGGCCCGTTCAACCCGGGCAACACCCCACCGCCGCACGGTGGCGGGGGCCAGCTGCCGCCCGCGCCGCAGGACCTGGGGACCTCGACCCCGCCGTCCTACCCGTCGGACCCGGTCAACCGTCCGGGCACCGACCTCAACAGCCTGCCCCCCGCGCCGACCCTGCCCACCCAGACCGGCCCGTACGGCCCCGGCAGCGGCCAGCTGCCCATGGACGGACCGACCGCCCTTCCCGGCCACCCGAACGGGCCGAGTGGCCCGAACACCGGACCCGGCGTCCCCGGTGGCGGCCCGGTTCCGGGCTTCCCCGCCGGAACGGGCGGTGGCACCGTCCCGACCAAGGGCGGTGGCAGCGGGTTCGTCCCCAGCAAGGGCGGCGGCCAGATCCCGCCGCGTACGACCCCGTTCGGCGGTGGCCCGGGGCAGGGAAGGAGCGGCACCCCGGGGCTGCCCAGCGGGACGGTCTTCGGTGCGCGCGAGGCAGGGCCGGGCGGCGGCCGGGTCGGTGGGCCCGGCGGCATGGGCGGCGGCATGCACCCCGGCATGGGCGGCGCTCATGGTGGCGCGGTCGGGGCCGGTGGCGGCTCGCGTGGCCGGGGCCTGGCCTCGACCACCGGCGGGACGGTCGGCGGTCGCAAGGGGCCGACCGCGAGCGGGGAGTTCACGCCCGGTGGTACCGGCCTGCGCAACCGCGCGGCGGGTGCTGCCGAGGGCGGTGCGCAGTCCAGGCAGAACGGCATGATGGCCCCCGGGACGGCGGGCCACGGTGGCCGGAACGAGCGCGACCGCCGCAAGCGGGCCGACTACCTGCACGAGGACGAGGAGACCTGGACGAGCGGTACGCCGCACAGCAACCCGGACGTGATTGAGTAGGACGGCAATGACTGCCCGGCCACTGGGCTTCCCCAGTGGCCGGGCAGGCTTGTTCGGGGCGCGCTTCCCGGTCGACGGATAGATTGACGAGGAGTTGTGATGGGGCGGACGAACGCGCGAGCGCGTTGGCGGGTTGCTGCTGCGGCGCTTCTGGCGGCGGGAATCGTGGTTGGCCCGGTCGCAGCACCCGCGGTCGCGGACGGCTCGATTCGCGAAAAGCAGTGGCATCTGGATTCCATGCGCGCATCGGAGATGTGGAAGGTTTCCAAGGGGCAGGGGATCACGGTTGCCGTCATCGACGGTGGTTTCAAGCTGGATCATCCGGATCTCGTGGGGCAATTTTTGCCGGGTAAAGACTTCAGTGGCGGATCCGGTGGGGTAGGGGCCTATGCTGATGGCCACGGAACCGAGATGTCCAGCTTGATCGCTGGAACCGGTAAGAGCGTTGGCGGGACAGGCGCTTACGGCCTGGCCCCGGGTGTGAAGATTCTTCCGCTTAAGATCAATAATGGGTCTGTCTCGGCGGCTCTTCCGTCCGACTTCCTTTCTCAGGTCGGCCAGGCGGTAAATTATGCGGTTGACCAGGGCGCAAAGGTAATCAATATCTCGCAGGGTATGGATGCCGCCAGGTTCTCATCGGAGGATGTGGGAAGCCTGACCCGAATCCTCGCGGGGGCAAGGTCCAAGGGGGTTCTGGTGGTTGCGAGCGTTGGGAACGAGGCGCAGGCGGGGAATCCGGTGTCGTATCCGGGTGGGTTGCCCAACGTTGTCGGTGTCGGAGCTGTCGATCACGGAGCTACAGTGACCGCGGAATCCGAGAAGGGTCCGCAGGTGGTCCTTGCTGCTCCCGGCATGGATATCGTTGCGGCCTGCACTGCGGATACCGGATATTGTCAGAGTCACGGGACATCGGATGCTGCCGCCCTGGTATCGGCCTCGGCTGCGTTGGTTTGGTCGGTGCATCAGGACTGGACCGCGAATCAGGTTTTGCGGGTCCTCATCAATACGGCGGGAAAGCCGCAGGACGGGTCTGTTCGCAACGATCTCATCGGTTATGGCGCTGTGCGTCCGCGTATCGCGTTGACGGATCCTGGGGATCCTGGTCCGGCGAACGTGTCGCCGCTTCCAGCTGACGCGGCTACGCCGTCGGCGGCTCCGTCGCCTTCGGCGAGCGCGTCAGCTCCCGCGTCTTCGGCGCCGAGCCCGGTTGGGAGCCCGACCGATGTGGCAGCGGGCGCGCCGTCGGCGCAGCCGGTGGCGGAGAAGCCGTCGGGTTCGAGCAGCACGTTGCCGATCGTGGCGGGTGTGGCGGCCGGGCTGGTGTTGATGGCCGGTGTGGTGTTCGCCGTGGTGCGGCATCGGCGGAAGTCGGCCGAGCAGCCTGAGGCGGCCCAGGTGCCGCCGGTGCCGTCGCAGCAGTCGATGGGGGCGGTGCCGCCGCCTCCGCCGTCGTATCAGCCGCCGGTGCCGCCGGGAGACAACCCGTACGCGAGGTAGTTCAAGTTGTTGGGGGATCGCAGGATGTGGGCTCGTCGGTTCGCGGCCATTGGGGCTGTGAGCCTGTGTGTGGTGGGGACTGCGACGACGCCGGCTGTAGCCGAAGACACGATTCGGCAGCAGCAGTGGCATCTGGAGGCGATGCACGCCTCGGAGATGTGGAAGGTCACCAAGGGACAGGGCGTCACTGTCGCGGTCATCGACAGCGGGTTCAAACTGGATCACCCCGACCTGGAGGGGCAGTTCCTGCCGGGCAAGGACTTCAGTGGGAGCCCCGGTGGTGTGGGGACCTTCGCGGACGGCCATGGTACGGGTATGTCCAGCCTCATCGCTGGGACCGGCAAGGGAACGCGGGGACGGGGGCACTGGGTCTGGCTCCTGGCGTCAAGATCCTCCCGTTGAAGATCAACACTGGAAAAGTCGAGTCGCTCGTTTCAACCGACTTCCTGGATCAGATCGGTCAGGCCGTCAATTACGCTGTTGACCAAGATGCAAAGGTTATCAACATTTCACAAGGGATCGGTGCGGTAACGGCTTTCCCGGCGGATGTGGCGAAATTTAACGGGGTCATCGCGGCGGCCAGGGGGAAGGGGGTTTTGATATTTGCCGCCGTCGGAAACGAAGCCGAGAAGGGGAATCCGGTCGAGTACCCTGGCGCGCTCCCCGGGGTGGTTGGCGTCGGAGCTTCGGATCGAAATGCCACTGTTACGGCGGAGTCCGAACGTGGCCCGCAAGTGGTATTTGTCGCGCCTGGCATGGACATGATCGCGGCCTGCACCTCGTCCACGGGCTACTGCAAGAGTCACGGGACGTCTGACTCGACCGCCATGGTGTCGGCCTCGGCGGCATTGGTGTGGTCGTTGCACCCGGACTGGACGGGGAATCAGATCCTGCGGGTGCTCATCAATACCGCGGGGAAGGCGAATGACGGGTCCGGTCGCAATGACCTCATCGGCTACGGCGCGGTGCGGCCGCGTATTGCACTGACGGACCCGGGCGACCCCGGTCCGGCGAACGTGTCGCCGCTTCCGGCCGACGTGGCTACGCCGTCGGCGGCCCTGTCCCCTGCAGCGAGTGCGCCTGCTTCCGTGTCGGCGGCACCGACTCCCGCCGAGAGCCCGACCGATGTGGCGGTTGCTCCGCCGTCGGCCCAGCCGAAGGCGGACGGGGCGTCGGGTTCGAGCATAACGCTGCCGATCGTGGCAGGTGTGGTGGCCGGGCTGGTGCTGCTGGCCGGTGCGGTGTTCGCCGTGGTGTGGCGTCGGCGGAAGCCGGTCGTACAGCCGGCGGTTCACGTCCCGCCGCTTCCTCCGCCTCCGCCGTCGTACCAGCCGCCGGTGCCGCCGGAGGAGAACCCGTACGCGAGGTAGTCGCGTCCGCGAGCCGATGACATGTGTGGGGGCGTCAGGGGGGCCTGGCGCCCTCGCGCATGTCGGGGGCGTGGGGCGGCGTTTGTGCGCCTCGGTCACTCGGGTGGCGGATGGTGGGGGTGGGGCGGGGTGGCGAGGGTTGGTGGTATGGATGCGGAGGGTGCTTGGCAGGTCGGGCAGGTGCGGCGGGCGGCGGCTGCGGCGCTGATCGGGACGGCGATCGAGTTCTACGACTTCTTCATTTACGGGACGGCGGCCGCGTTGGTGTTCGGGCCGGTGTTCTTTCCCGGGCTGGGCACGGTGGGGGCGCTGTTGGCGGCGTTCTCGGTGTACGCGGTGGCGTTCCTGGCCCGGCCGGTGGGGGCGGTGGTGTTCGGGCACTTCGGGGACCGGGTGGGGCGGAAGGCGACGCTGGTGGTGTCGTTGCTGCTGATGGGGCTGGCGACGGCGGCGGTGGGGCTGTTGCCGGGGTTCGGGGTGTGGGGGTGGTGGGCGCCGGCGGCGCTGGTGGTGCTGCGGGTGTGTCAGGGCGTCGGGTTGGGCGGCGAGTGGGGCGGGGCGGCGCTGCTGATCGCGGAGAACGCGCCGCCCGGGCGGCGGGGCCGGTACGGGGGGTTTCTGCAACTGGGGCCGACGATCGGGTTCGTGCTGGCGAACGGGGTGTTCCTGGCGCTTCAACTCGGCCTGGACGAAGGGGCGTTCCGTGCGTGGGGCTGGCGGGTGCCGTTCCTGGCCTCGTTCGTCATGGTCGTGGTGGGGCTGTTCGTCCGGTTGCGGGTCGAGGAGTCGCCGCTGTTCCGGACGGAGGAGCGCCGGGAGCGGCTGCCGGTGCTGGAGGTGCTGCGCGAGCACTGGCGCCCGGTGTTGGCCGGCAGCGGGGCGATCACCGTGGGGTACGCGCTGTTCTACCTGACCACGACGTACGCGCTGGCGTACGCGACCACCGGGCTCGGGGTGGCGAGCACGCTGGTGCTGTCGATGCTGCTGGCCGGCGCGGTGGGCATGGCCGTGACGGTGTGGCTGAGCGCCTCGCACAGTGACCGGTGGGGGCGGCGGCGGACCCTGGGGTGGGCGACGGGCCTGGCCGCGGTCTGGTCGCTGGTGTTGTTCCCGCTGCTGGAGACGGTGAGCCGGCCGCTCATGTTCGGTGCGCTGGCGGGGGCGATGGTGGTGCTGGGCTGCCTGTTCGGGCCGCTGGCGGCGTTCCTGCCGGAGCTGTTCCCGACCCGGGTGCGCTACACGGGCGCGGCGCTGACGTACAACCTGGGCGGGGTGGTCGGCGGGGCGACGACGCCGTTGGTGGCCACCCGGCTGACCGCGGCGTACGGGACGGCGCAGCCGGTGGGCTGGTACCTGGCGGTGCTGGGCGTGCTGGCCCTGGCGTGCCTGCGGATGCTGCCGGAGAACACCGGTGCGGAGCTCGGGTCGGTGGACGGCGGACGCCGCCGGGCGCCCCGGCTGGGGGCGGACCCGGCGGCGTAGGTGTGCGGGGGTTCAGCCGGCCAGTGCGGCGCGGCCGGCGAGCACGACGGCGGTGTGCCGGGCGACGCGCTCGCCCAGGTGCTCGGCGGTGGCGATGTCGGCCTTGTGGACGGCCTCCGGGCCGGCGTCGGACGGGGACGAGGCGGCGGCACCGTTGAAGAAGCCGAGCCGGTTGAGGTCGTTCTCGGAGGCGGTGGTGGCGTTCCAGCCGGGCTTGAGGCCGAGGTTGACCCAGCTCATGCCGTGCTGGGCGGCGAGGGTCTGGAAGAAGGCGAGGGTGCTCGCCTTGTCGCCGCTCTTGGACGCGGAGTTGGTGAAGCCGGCCGCGACCTTGTCCTTCCAGGCGTCGGTGAACCAGCGCTTGCTGGTGGCCTCGGCGAAGACGTGGAAGGCGCCGGAGGCGGTGCCCATGTAGGTGGGGGAGCCGAAGACGATCGCGTCGGCGGCGTCCAGCTGGGCCCACTGCTCCTCGGTGATGGTGTCGACGGCGATCGGGAGGACCTCGGCACCTGCGGCGGCGGCGCCACGGGCGACGGCCTCGGCTATCACGGCGGTGTGGCCGTAGCCGGAGTGGTAGGCGAGGGCGACGGTCGGACGGATGGCGGTCATGCGGGACTCCAGGGGGACGGGCGTGGGCCGGCGGGCGGGCAGGGTCTGGACGGGGCCGGCGCACAGCGGTGGTCCGCGGCCCCGACCTCGATCGGTCTCCAATATAGACCAGGTCTCTGTTGGTTACCAAGGCTGGATTGGAGACCTTGGGGGCTACCCTGGATCCATGACGACGGAGGAAGCGGCCCGGGTGCGGGCCGGACAGCCCGCGGAGCGGGAAGTGCCGGACGGGCAGGAGTACGACGTGTTCGCCCGGCTCTGCCCCAGTCGCGACGTGTTCGCCGAGCTGGCCGACAAGTGGTCGATGCTGATCCTGATGAGCCTCCTCGGGTGCGGGCCGCAGCGCTTCTCCGAACTCCAGCGCGGGGTCGGCGGGGTCAGCCGCAAGATGCTCACCCAGTCACTGCGCAACCTGGAGCGCAGCGGCCTGGTGCTCCGTACGGTCTTTCCGGAGACGCCGCCGCGGGTGGTCTACGACCTGCTGCCGCTCGGCCGCGAGCTGGCCGAGCTGCTCGCGCCGGTCGGCCGGTGGACGGAGCGCCACGCAGGCCGGATGGTGGCGGCCCGCGAGGAGTTCGACGCGGCGCACGCCGAGGGCTGAGAGTGCGGGAGCGGGCGGACGGGGGTCGATTTCCCTTCCGGGCCCGGGGCCGTGTAATGTCTTCCTTGTTCGACCGGCCCGGTGAAAAGCCCGGCAAGCCCCTATAGCTCAGTCGGTAGAGCGTCTCCATGGTAAGGAGAAGGTCTGCGGTTCGATTCCGCATGGGGGCTCCATCGAAAGACCCC
>NZ_JBHVFE010000135.1:0-19483 GCF_042801945.1 Kitasatospora sp. NPDC057542 | reverse complement strand
ACCTCCTCCGGGGTCGCGTCGGCGGGCGGCTGGTGGGCGTACTGGTCGGCCGCGACCAGGCCCTCCCACCGCTGCGAGCTCCGCCAGCCCTGGTCGGCAAGGTAGCGGTCCAGGTCGGCGAGCCGGGAGCGGACGTCGCTCCCGTCGAAGGCCAGGTACACGTTCACGGTCCGCTCGCAGGCCACCGGCAGCCACTTGCCCCGGATCCACAGGTCGCCGCGGTAGTCGGCCCGGCACACGTCGACCGTCGACCTCCCCAACGCCTGGGCCCACGGCAGCAGTTCGGGCAGCCGGTCGACCCGGCCGGCCATCCGCTCCTCGGCCGCCCGGCGGGCCTCCCCGGTCTCCGGGGCCTGTGCCAGCCCCGGGACGTCCGGCGGGGCCGGAATGGCCGTGGCGCGGTAGTGCCGCCACCCCGCCCAGCCACCGAACACGACCGCCACCCCCAGGACCGCGATCAGCACCCATCGCAGCCAGAACCGAACCACACCCAACCCCCGGTCTCCGCCCACCCCGCCCGGGGCATCGTACGGGCGCGAACGCGGTACCGGACGGGCGGTGCCGGTGAAAAGCCGTCCCGCACGGGAAGCCGGCGGATCCGCCGGTGGGCGTGACGGTCACCCGCCGGAGCGGATCGGCTCGCCCGTCCGGTGCAGATGGGCGAAGATCTCCCGGTAGGAGCGGAACAGGCCCGCCTCGCAGTACGGGACGCCCTTCTCGGCGCAGAACTCCCGGGTGATCCGGGCGGCCCGCCCGAGCGCCGGGGTCGGCATGCTGGGGAACAGGTGGTGCTCCACCTGGTAGTTGAGGCCGCCCATCAACGAGTCGATGACCATTCCGCCGCGGACGTTGCGCGAGGTGAGCACCTGGCGGCGGAGGAAGTCGAGCTTCATCTCCGGCGTCACCATCAGCATGCCCTTGTGGTTCGGGGCGAAGACGGAACCCAGGTAGACACCGATCAGCGCCTGGTGCACGGCGAGGAAGGCGACCGCCTTGCCCGCCGGGAGCGCGGCGAACACCAGGCCGAAGTAGGCCGCGAAGTGGACCACCAGCAGCACGCCCTCCAGCACCGGGCGCTTCATCACGGGGCTGCGCAGCGCACGGAAGCTGTTGAAGCTGAGGTTGAGGCCCTCCAGCAGGAGCAGCGGGACGAACAGGTACGCCTGCCGGCGGCCGATGAACCGGGCGAGGCCGCTCGCCTGCCGGGCCTGCCGCTTGGACCACACCAGGAGTTCGGGGGCGACGTCCGGGTCCCGCTCCTCGTGGTTCGGGTTGGCGTGGTGGCGGGTGTGCTTGTTCATCCACCAGCCGTAGCTCATGCCCATCAGCAGGTTGGCGGCGATCCGACCGCCGATCTCGCTCGGCAGTCGCCGGTCGAAGACCTGACGGTGTGCCAGGTCGTGGGAGAGCAGGCCGATCTGGGCGAAGACGACGGACATCGCCGCCGCCAGGCCCAGCTGCCACCAGGTGTCGCCCAGCGCGAACAGGGCGTACCAGCCGCCGAGGAAGGCGGCGACCACCAGGCCCGCACGGACGGCGTAGTAGCCGGGGCGCCGGTCGAGCAGGCCCTCGGCGGCTATCCGGCGGGTCAACTGGGCGAAGTCGCTGCCGCCGCTCCCCGGCCGGGGGGAGGGGGCTTCGGGCGCTTCGGTCGTCATCACGGGCTGCGCGGGCATGCCCAGAGTCTGGTGCGGCCGGCCCGTCCGCAGAACGGGGAAAGCACCCGTCCCGTACGGGTGTTAACCCCCTTGCCGCGAGGGGTGCCGGACCGCCTCGGCGACCGGCGGCGCGGGGCCGTCAGCCCGCCACCGGCCGCCCGAACAGTTCGTCCAGGTGGTACGCGAGGACCGCGAGCGCCTGCTCGCCGGTGCGCTGGCCGCCCAGGACGCTGGAGCCGAGCCCGTTGACCATCGCCAGCAGCCCGGCCGCGACCGCCTCGACGTCCCGCTCCGGCCCGATCTCCCCGGCCTGCTGCGCCGCGCGGAGCTGCTTGGCGAGGAAGCCCTCCAGCACCACCGGCGGCTGCGCCGCCTGCTTCTCCAGCACCTCGGGGTCGCCGAGCACCAGCGTGTAGTACGCCGCGTACGTCCTGGTGATCCGGCGGCTCTCGGCGTCCGTCGGCAGGATGCAGGACAGGATCGCCGTCACCACCTCCCGGGGGGCCCGCGCCTGGCCGATCCACCGCTCCATCCGGGCCTGGAGCTGGGTGCCGAGCCTCGCCAGGGCGTCCAGCAGCAGGCCCTCCTTGGTCGTGAAGTAGTACTGCACGAGCCGCAGTGAGACCCCGGCCTCCGTCGCGACCGCCCGCATGCTGGCGGACTGCAGGCCCTGGGTGTCGGCGATGCGCAGCAGGGCCTCGGCGATCTGCCGCCGGCGTTCCTCGTGGTCGACCTTCGCGGTCATTCCGGCCTCCGTAGCTGGACCCGACGGTCGGGCCCGACGGTCGGGCCCGCTTCGCTTGGTACACCCGTATCATGCATGTGATACACATGTACCATGCGAATCAGCGAGTTCACGAACGGCAAGGCCGAAGCCCGCTTCCGCGCCGCGTACGAGCGCGCGCTGACCGAACTCCGGCCGGAGCCGTGGACGGCGCTCGACGTCCCCACCGGCTACGGCACCACCCGCGTGTACCGCACCGGCCGCACCGATCCCGCCGAGGGGCGGCCGGTCGTGCTGCTGCCCGGCTCCGGCGGCAACGCGCTGATGTGGCACCGCCACCTCGACGCCCTCGCCGCCCGGCACCTCGTGATCGCCGTGGACACCGTCGGCGAACCGGGCGCCAGCGTGCAGAGCACCCCCATCGCGGACGGCCGCGACGCCGCCGACTGGCTGGAGGAGCTGCTCACCGCCCTCGACCTGCCCGCCGCCCACCTGGTCGGCTGCTCCTACGGCGGCTGGATCGCCCTCAACCACCAGATCCACCACCCCGGCCGGGCCGCCGTCCTCACCCTGGTCGAAACGGCGGGCCTGGCCGACCTGGACCGCCGCTTCTACACCTGGCTCATCCTCGGCGGCCTCGCCGCCATGGCCCCGCGCCCGCTGCGCCCCCGGCTGGCCCGGCTGGTCGGCAACAGCGCCGTCCTGGAGACCGAGCTGATGGCGCTGGTCCGCGCCTCGACGGGCTTCCGCCGCCGACTGCCCCCGGCCGCCACCCTCACCGACGAGGAGCTCGGCCGGCTCACCGCGCCCGCCCTCTTCCTCCTCGGCGAGCGCAGCGCCCTGCACGACGCCCGGGCCGTCGCCGACCGCCTGCACCGGCTGGTGCCGGCCGCCCGGGTCGAGATCGTCCCCGGCGCCGGGCACTCGCTGCCCACCGACGACCCGGCGGCGGTGACCGCCGGCATCCTCGACATGGCCGCGCGGCAGGCCGGTTGACCGCGGCGGTCGTCGGCGGGCCGGGACGGCACCGGCGCTCTCCCCCGCTGCCGAGGCCCCTGGCCGTCACTCCGCCGCTACGACCGCTCCGCCGGCCCGCCGAGGGCGGCGCGGACCAGACGGGTGACCGCCGGGGTGGCGGCGGTGAGATCGCCGCCGCCGTCCGGCGCCCCCGCCTCCGTCGCCAGCGCGTCGTAGGTCTCGAAGGCGGTGAGGACGAAGAGCAGGCCGGCCGCGTCCGGCGGGGCGGAGGGCAGGCGGCCGGAGAGGACCGCCGCGCCCTCGCGGCGGCGGGCGTCGCGGTCGGCGATGACCCGGCCGACCTCCTCGTCGAGCGCGGCGAGGGCCCGCAGGCGGCGGGTGCAGACCCGGTCGACCGCCCAGAAGCCGCCCATCACCTCGACGAAGCGGTCGACCGCCGCCCAGGGGTCGGCCAGGGTGAAGGCCTCGGCGAGCCGGGCCATGCCGCCCTGTGCGGCGAGGGCGTCGCAGACCGCCTCCAGCAGGCCCGCCTTGGAGCCGAACTGGTAGTAGACGGTCGCCCGGGCGACGTCCGCGCGGCGGGCGACCGCGTCCAGCGAGACCCCGCCGGTCTCGGCCAGGTGCGCGCGGGCGGCCGCGACGATCCGGGCACGGGTCTCGTCGACCTCTGCCTGCCGCTGTCCCATCCGGTAGGACCGGGGGCTCATCCCGCTCGCCTCCACTCGTTCCGCGCGAACTGGCAGTATCGCCGATCGGTTCACCGCGCCCGGCCCGGCCCCGGGCGTTCGACGGGGCAGCCGGCCCCGCCGCTCAGAGCATGATCCGCCCGCCGCTGACGTCCAGGGTCTGCCCGGTGATCCAGGAGGACGCGTCGGAGGCCAGGAAGAGCGCGGCCGAGGCGACGTCCCCCGGCTCGCCGAGGCGGCCCAGCGGGTGCGCGGCGGCGACCTTGGCCTGCACCTCGGGCGGCATCTGAGCGGCGGTCCGCTCGGTGCGGACGGCGCCCGGCGCGATGGCGTTGACCCGGACGCCCTCACCGGCGACCTCCTGGGCGAGGTGCCGGGTGAACATCAGCACGCCCGCCTTGGCCGTGGCGTACGCGGCGGACGCGCCGCTGGGCAGCCGGGCCGCCGTGGAGGCCATGGTGACGATCGAACCGCTGCCGCGGGCCAGCAGACCGGGCAGGAAGGCCTGGACGGTGAGGAAGGTGGCGGTGAGGTTGCCGTCCAGCACGGCCCGCCAGTGCTCCTCGGTCTCGCGGAGGGTCGGCACCGGGTAGCCGTCGCCGCCGGCGAAGGCGGCCAGAACGCCGACCGGGCCGAGGTCCCGCTCGATCCGGGCGGCGGCGGAGCCGAGCGCCGTCGCGTCCGTGCAGTCGGCGACCAGCCCGAGCGCCCGGACCCCCTCCGCCCGCACCTGCTCGGCCACCTCCGTCAGCGCCGCCTCGTCCCGGCCGAGGACGGCGACGGCCGCGCCCTGCCGACCGAAGGCGCGGGCGGTCTCCGCGCCGATGCCACGGCTGCCGCCGGCGATCACGACCACCCGGCCGTCCAGGTCGGGGTACCGAACCTGCCGAACTCCCATGTCCCATCGCTCCTTTGGACTTGCTCTCACGGTGTGCTGTGGTTCACTTGATTTCATTCATACAGCCCGTCTGAATGAATGACAAGCACCGCCCGAGTCCCGGCACTCCCAAGGAGGAACCGATGAGGATCGCAGTCGTGGGCGCCACCGGACGCACCGGCCGCCTGGTGGTCGACCTCGCACTGACGGCCGGACACACCGTCACCGCCGTCGCCCGAGACCCCGCCCGGCTACCGCACTTCGCGCACGGAACCCCGCTCACCGCCCGGGCCGACGTCGGCCGGCCCGGCTCCCTGTACGAACCGCTGAACGGCCAGGACGCCGTCGTCGCCGCCCTCGGCACCACCGGCCGCCGGGCCACCACCGTCTTCTCCGACGGCGCCCGGGAGCTGACCGCCGCCGTGCGGGCCGGCGGCGCCCGGCACCTGGTGACGATGAGTTCGGCCGGCCTGGACACCGGTCGACTCCCGTTCGCCCAGCGGGTGGTGACCAGGCTGGTGGTCGACCGGCTGTACCGGGAGATCCACCGCGACCTGGCCCGGATGGAGGCGGTGCTCGCCGGGTCCGACACCGCCTGGACGGTCGTCCGGGTGCCGATGCTCAAGGACGGACCGCCGTCCGCGGGCCCCCAGGTCTCGTACGACCGGCCGCTTCCCCGCGCCGGCACCGCCACCCGCGCCACCGTCGCCGAGTGGATCGTCGGCCACCTCGGCGACCCGGAGACCTTCCGCCGCCTCGTCCACCTCGCCGACGACTGACACGGGCACCACGCAGCACGCGCACCGTCGCGCACTGCTCCGGCCACCGAGCCGCGAACAGGCCCTCACGGGAAAGGCCGTCGAACCGGCCCCGGCTCAGTCCTGCTGCGGCGGGCGGCGGCGCATGGCGAGCAACAGCAGGACCACCGCCGACAGCACGGCGGACAGCCTCAGCACGTTCGGGGCGGCCGACCAGCTGATCTGCCCCAGCGGCGAGCCCGACTGGAGGCCGCCGCCCTGCCCGCCGGCCTGCTTGGCCTGCCGCATGGAGTAGAGGGTGGTCGCGCTCATCGTGATCAGCGGGATGCCGAGGATCACGAACTTGCGCATCAGTTCGGAGATCTGACGGGACAGGTAGCCGAGGCCCCAGCCCGCCAGCATGGCCGGGAAGAAGCCGGAGACCGCGCCGCCGACCAGCAGGCCGCAGGAGAGCAGGATCAGCGGGGAGGGCTTGTGGGCGGGCGCGCCCTTCTCCGTCTCCTTGCCCTTGGCCTTGCCGCCGCCCTTCCCGGCCGGGGCCTTGGGCGGCGCGGCGGGAGCGGCGGGAGCAGCGGGCGGCGCGGCAGGGGCCGGCCTGAGCCGGCCCCAGCGCGGCCTCTTCTTCGGGTCCGCGGGCTTCGCCGCCTCCGCCGCGGGCTCGGCCGCCGCCGCGGCCTCCTCGGCGGTGCGCTGCTCGGGGATCGGCTTCGGCGCGGGCTGCGGCCCGTCCGAGAAGTCGAAGAGCGTCATCGTCCACGGGCCGGTGCTCGACACCGTCGGCGGCGGGATCGCGTCCGACCGCCCCTCGGCGGCGGCCACGTCCGGCAGGTCCAGCGACACGGACGGGATGCCGGCCGCGCTCGGCGCCGGCGGGTCGTACACGCTGTCGGGGTCGGGGGTGAGGCCGGGACCGGGAACGGGCGCGGACGGAACCTCCGGAGCGCCGCCGGAGACGGCCTCACCCGAGCCGGCACCCGAGGCGCCGTCCGGGCCACCGACCGAACGCTCGCTCCACGGCCCGCTCTTGCGCCACCACTCGCCGTCCGTCATCACCGACCACCCCGCCTCGCCCGTACCGGCCGCCCACCGAACCGCCCTCGGCGTGACGCTACCCACCCCGCCCCCGCCCACGCGAGTCCACCCGCCGGGCCCGGCGCTACGGGTACCCCGGGACGGCGATACGGCGCTGTGCGGGACACCCCGCCGTCCCCGCGCCCGACTAACCTAGGTCGAATGACCACACAGCAGGGCCCTCAACGCCGGGGCAGGTCCGCCACCGGCCCGCGCACCCTCGCCGAGGAGCTGCGCGCCCGTCCCGACGACGCGCTCGCCGCCCTGCTCCGCTCCCGCCCCGACCTGCTGAACCCCGTCCCCGGCGACCTCACCCAGCTGTCCGCCCGGCTCTCCTCGCGCGCCTCCGCGCTGCGCGCCCTGGAGCGGCTCGACCGCTTCACCCTCCAGGTCGCCGAGGCACTGGCCACCGCCCCGGACGGCACCTCACTGAGCACCGTCCGCACCCTGCTGACCGGCCCGGCGAAGGTCAAGCCGCACCCCGGCGCGACCCCGCTCACCCCGGCCGACCGGTCCGCCGTCGCCGCCGCCCTGCCCCGCGCGATCACCACCCTGCGCGACCGGGCACTGCTCTGGGGCCCCGACAACGGGCTGCGGCTGGTCCTCGCCGTCCGCGAGGCGCTCGCCCCGACCGCCGGCAACCCGGGCCGCACCGGCCTCGGCCCCACCCTCGCCGACGCCACCGTCGGCATGTCCCCGGCCCGGCTGCAGCAACTGCTCGCCTCGGCCGGGCAGCCCGCCACCCCCGACCCGGTCAGCGCCGTCGCCGCGCTCACCGCGCTGCTCACCGACCGCGCCCGCTGCGCCGCACTGCTCGACACCGCACCCGAGGCCGCGCTGCGGCTGCTGGAGCGGCTGGTCTGGGGCCCGCCCACCGGCACCGTCCCGGACGCCACCCGCCCGGTGACCGCCGAGGACGCCCACAGTCCGGTCGAATGGCTGCTCGCCCGCGGCCTGCTGCTGCCCACCAGCCCCGGCAGCGTCGTCCTGCCCCGCGAGCTCGCCCTGCACCTGCGCGGCGGCCGCACCCACCGCGCCGTCGAGCCCGTCCAGCCCGAACCCGCACCCGCCGCCGCCCCGCGCGATCCCCAGGCCGTGGACGGCGCCGCGGCCGGACAGGCCCACACCGCGGTCAAGACCGTCGAGGAACTGCTGGACAACTGGGGCCTCACCCCACCGCCGACCCTGCGCGCCGGCGGCCTCGGCGTCCGCGACCTCAAGCGCACCGCCCAGGCCCTGGAGAGCACCGAGCAGCAGACCGCCTTCTGGCTCGAACTCGCCTACACCGCAGGGCTGCTGGCCCCCGACGGCGAGGTGGACGAACGCTGGGCCCCCACCCCGGGGTACGACGCCTGGCTACACCTGGACACCGCCGAGCGCTGGTCCGTGCTGGCCACCGCCTGGCTCGCCGCCACCCGCGTCGCCGCCCTCACCGGCACCCCGGACGGCCGGGGCAAGCCGCGCGCCGCCCTCGGCCCCGAACTCGACCGCACCCTCGCCCCGTCCGTCCGCCGCGCCGCCCTCGCCCTGCTCGCCGAACTCCCGCCCGGCACCCCGGCCACCGCCGAGGAACTGCTCCCCACCCTGCGCTGGCAGCGCCCGCTGCGCGGCGGCCCCACCGGCCCGGACGGCCGCGAGCTGCGCGACGAACTCACCGCGTGGACCCTCGACGAGGCCGAACTCCTCGGCATCACCGGCCGCGGCGCCCTGGCCGCCCCCGCCCGCGCCCTGCTCACCGCCGAGTCCGACCCGGCCGAGGTGCTCGCCCCGCTGCTCCCGCAGCCGCTGGACCACGTGATCCTCCAGCCGGACCTCACCGCGATCGCCCCCGGCCCACTGCTCACCCCGCTCGCCCAGGCCCTCGCCCTGTGCGCCGACATCGAGTCCAAGGGCGGCGCCACCGTCTACCGCTTCACCCCGGCCTCGGTGCGCCGCGCCCTCGACGCCGGCCGCACCGCCACCGACCTGCGGACCTTCCTGGAGCAGCACAGCCGCACGCCCGTCCCGCAGCCGCTCGCCTACCTGATCGACGACGTCGCCCGCCGGCACGGCATCCTGCGGGTCGGCGCCGCCTCCTCCTACCTGCGCTGCGACGACCCGTCCCTGCTCGGCGAGGTGCTCGCCGACCGCCGCTCCGCCGACCTGCGGCTGCGGCTGCTCGCCCCCACCGTCCTCGCTTCCCAGGCCGCCCCGGACGTCCTGCTCGCCGCCCTGCGCACCATGGGCTACGCCCCGGCCGCCGAGTCCGCCGAGGGCGACGTGCTGATCACCCGCCCTGACAGCCACCGCACCCCGCCCCGCACGGCACCGGCGCCCGTCCCCGACGGCCCGCCCAGCCCCGACGACACCCTGCTCGCGGCCGCCATCAAGGCCATCCGGGCCGGGGACCGCGCCGCCACCGCCAGCCGCCGCGAGCCCTCCCCCGACCCGCGCCGCCTCCCCCGCACCGCCGCGGCCGAGACCCTCGCCGCCCTCCAGACGGCCGTCCTGCTCGGCGAGCGCATGTGGATCGGCTACCTCAACGCCGAGGGCATCGCCAGCCAGCGGATCATCGACCCGGTCAAGGTCGAAGGCGGCTTCGTCACCGCCTTCGACCACCATGCCGAAGAACTCCGCACCTTCGCCCTGCACCGCATCACCGGCGTCGCGGAACTCGACGAGTGACCTGAGGTGTCCGAGACCTCAGTGCCCCTGCTGCGCCTCCTTCATCTTGTCCTGGACGGCCTTGTCCGCCAGGCTGCCGATCTGCCCCTGCCCGACCGGCATCGACCCCCCGGTGACGGTCTCCGCCAGCAGGAACCCGGGCGCCGCGAGCAGGCCGCCGGGCCCCTCGCCGATGCCCGCGAGGGCGTGGGCCGAACCGGCCGAGGAGGCAGTGGCCGCGAAGGCCGAGCCCATCAGGGCGAGGGCGGTGAGAACACGCTTCGACTTCTTCATGGCCAGCTCAACGAGCGAGTACGCACCGTGGTCACTCGAAGCAGCCTCCCGCGTCCCCTCCGGAATGCGGGACACTGGAGGGTCTGCGTCAATCCACCCTGTCAGCCAGTGGAGGGCTTCCCCGCGTGAACGACGGACCGCTCATCGTCCAGAGCGACAAAACTCTTCTCCTGGAGATCGACCACCCCAAGGCCGCCGACTGCCGTCGCGCCATCGCACCGTTCGCCGAGCTGGAGCGGGCACCCGAGCACGTGCACACGTACCGGGTGACACCGCTCGGGCTGTGGAACGCGCGGGCGGCCGGGCACGACGCCGAGCAGGTGGTGGACGCCCTGGTGACGTACTCGCGTTACCCGGTGCCGCACGCGCTGCTGGTGGACGTGGCGGACACCATGGGCCGGTACGGGCGGCTCCAGCTGGTCAAGCACCCGACCCACGGGCTGGTGCTCACCACCACCGACCGGCCGGTGCTGGAGGAGGTGCTGCGCTCCAAGAAGATCGTCCCGCTGGTCGGTGTCCGGGTCGACCCGGACACCGTCGTGGTGCACCCCTCCGAGCGCGGCCAGATCAAGCAGGTGCTGCTCAAACTCGGCTGGCCCGCCGAGGACCACGCCGGCTACGTGGACGGCGAGGCGCACCCGATCGACCTGGAGGAGGACGGCTGGCAGCTGCGCCCGTACCAGGCCCAGGCGGTCGAGGGCTTCTGGCACGGCGGCTCGGGCGTGGTCGTGCTGCCCTGCGGCGCCGGCAAGACGCTGGTCGGCGCGGCCGCGATGGCGCACGCCAAGTCGACCACGCTGATCCTGGTCACCAACACCGTCTCGGCCCGGCAGTGGAAGCACGAGCTGGTCAAGCGCACCTCGCTCACCGAGGACGAGATCGGCGAGTACAGCGGGACGAAGAAGGAGATCCGCCCGGTCACCATCGCCACCTACCAGGTGATGACCACCAAGCGGAAGGGCGTCTACGCCCACCTGGAGCTGTTCGACGCCCGCAACTGGGGCCTGGTGGTCTACGACGAGGTGCACCTGCTGCCCGCCCCGGTGTTCAAGTTCACCGCCGACCTCCAGGCCCGCCGCCGGCTCGGCCTGACCGCGACGCTGGTGCGCGAGGACGGCCGCGAGGGCGACGTGTTCAGCCTGATCGGCCCCAAGCGCTTCGACGCGCCGTGGAAGGAGATCGAGGCACAGGGCTACATCGCGCCCGCCGACTGCTGCGAGGTGCGGGTCACCCTGACCGACTCGGAGCGGCTCGCCTACGCGACCGCCGAGCCGGAGGAGCGCTACCGCTTCTGCGCCACCACGGCGACCAAGCGGCGGGTGGTGGAGGCGCTGGTCAAGAAGCACGAGAAGGACCAGACGCTGATCATCGGCCAGTACATCGACCAGCTGGACGAGCTCGGCGAGGCCCTGGACGCCCCGGTGATCAAGGGCGAGACCAGCAACGCCCAGCGCGAGAAGCTCTTCGACGCCTTCCGGAACAAGGAGATCAGCGTCCTGGTGGTCTCCAAGGTCGCGAACTTCTCGATCGACCTGCCCGAGGCCACCGTGGCCATCCAGGTCTCCGGGACCTTCGGCTCCCGCCAGGAGGAGGCCCAGCGCCTCGGCCGGGTGCTGCGCCCCAAGGCGGACGGCCACGCGGCCCACTTCTACTCGGTGGTCGCCCGGGACACCGTGGACCAGGACTTCGCCGCCCACCGGCAGCGCTTCCTGGCCGAGCAGGGCTACGCGTACCGGATCATCGACGCGGACGACGTGCTGTAGACGGACCCGGGCTCAGTACCGGACACCGTCGCGCCCGAGGAAGATCACGCGCGCGGCGGTGTCCAGGGCGATGCCGACGTTGCGGACGGCGGTGGTCAGCGGGTTGCGGTGGCGCCCGGAGGCGGCGGTGGCGCCGGCCGGGCCGGATCGGGGGGTGTGGTTCGTGGTGCTCATGTTTCAACGGTAGGCACCCGGTCGGCCGTCGGCATCACTCCAAAGGCCGTATCCGCAGGTGCGCGGGTCGTCCTCCGGGTGTAGGGCGGCCCCGACGCCCCGCAGGGAGGAACCCCGAGACCCGCGGGGAGTAACCCCGAGGCCCGCCGGGCTGGAACCGCCGGGCGGACGGGTCTAAGATCGTCCGTCTGCCCCCTCCCGAACCGTGGTACCTGCTGAAGTCCCGCAGGCAGCCGGGGGAGGTACCGACCGCTCGGCAACCGGTCGGTCGTACCCACCGTGAGCTCCTACGATCCGCTGCGCCCGCCACCGGGGCAGCCGGGAAGGTTCGCTGTGCCCGCCACCTCCACCACCGATCCCCTCCAGCGCGAACGCGAGCACCTGGCCGCGTCCCGGGCCGCGCTGCGCGCCATGCGCGAGGACGTCGAGTCGCTCGACATCCGCGACGTGACCGGCACCTGGGTCACCGCGCTCGTGCTCCAGAACCAGATCGAGGCCAGGATCGCCGCACTGGCCGACCTCTCGCACACCCCGCTGTTCTTCGGCCGCCTCGACTACCTGCACGCGATCAGCGAGGAACTCAGCGAAGGCGGCGGGGGAGAGAACTTCTACATCGGCCGTCGCCACGTCCACGACGCCGACGGCGACCCGATGGTGATCGACTGGCGCGCGCCGGTCTCCCAGCCGTTCTACCGGGCCAGCCGCACCGAGCCGATGGACGTCGAACGCCGCCGCCGCTTCGGCTACACCGGCGGCGAACTCACCGCCTACGAGGACGAGCACCTCACCGACCCGGCCGAGACGGAGCAGGCCTCCGCCCTGCTGGCCGCCGAGATCGAGAAGCCCCGCGTCGGCCCGATGCGCGACATCGTCGCCACCATCCAGCCCGAACAGGACGAGATCGTCCGCTCCGACGTCACGGGCACCATCTGCGTCCAGGGGGCGCCCGGCACCGGGAAGACCGCCGTCGGCCTGCACCGTGTCGCCTACCTGCTGTACGCGCACCGCGAGCGCCTCGCCCGTACCGGCACCCTGGTGATCGGGCCGAACAACGCCTTCCTCTCCTACATCGAGCAGGTGCTCCCGGCCCTCGGCGAGCTGGACGTCGCCCAGGCCACCGTGCAGCAGCTGGTCGGGCACGTCGAGGTGACGGGCGAGGACACCCCGGAGGCGGCCCGGCTGAAGGGCGACGCCCGGATGGCCGAGGTGCTGCGCCGGGCGGTGCGGTCGGGCATCACCCTGCCCACCGAGCCCTGCGTGGTGGTCCGCGGCTCCCGCCGCTGGCGTGTTCCGGTGTACGAACTGGTCGAGATCATCGAGGAGTTGAAGGGCCGCGAGGTTCGCTACGGCGCAGCCCGGGAGGCCCTGCCGCAGCGCATCGCGCACGCCGTGCTGCTGAAGATGGAGCAGGGCGGCGAGGCACCGGACGACCGGGTGCAGGATGCGGTGGCCCGCAACAGCGCGGTCAAGGCGGTGGTCAAGGAGTGCTGGCCGGCCGTCGACCCGGCGAAGCTGGTCCTGCGGCTGCTCTCCGAGCCGGAGTTCCTGGCCGAGTGCGCCGAGGGCGTGCTGACACCCGAGGAGCAGCAGGCGGTGCTGTGGCCCAGGCCCGGCCGCTCGGTGAAGACCGCCCGCTGGACGACGGCCGACGCCGTCCTGGTGGACGAGGCGACCGACCTGGTGCAGCGCACCCCCTCGCTCGGGCACGTGGTGCTGGACGAGGCCCAGGACCTCTCCCCGATGCAGTACCGCGCGGTCGGCCGCCGCTGCACCACCGGCTCGGCGACCGTCCTCGGCGACCTCGCCCAGGGCACCACCCCGTGGGCGACGGCGAGTTGGCCGGAGGCACTGCGCCACCTGGGCAAGCCGGAGGCGCACATCGAGGAGCTGACCAAGGGCTTCCGGGTGCCGGAGGAGGTCATCGCGTACGCCTCCCGGCTGCTCCCGGCGATCGCCCCGGGCCTGGCCCCGGCCTCCTCGGTCCGTGAGGCGCCCGGCTCGCTGACGATCCGCCGGGTCACGGACGGGGGCGGCACGGAGGCGGTCCTGGCGGCCTGCCGGGAGGCACTGGAGCACGAAGGCTCGACCGGCCTGATCGCCGCCGACGCCCGCATCCCGCAGCTCGCCGAGGCGCTCACCGCGGCCGGCCTGCCGCACCTCTCCCCCGGCACCGAGACCAGCGCCGAGGCCCGGCTGACCCTCGTCCCGGCCTCGCTGGCCAAGGGTCTGGAGTACGACTACGTGGTGCTGGACGAGCCGGCCGCGGTGATCGCCGGGGAGCCGGACGAGCGGACCGGCCTGCGCCGCCTGTACGTGGCGCTGACCCGCGCCGTCTCCGGGCTGACGGTGCTGCACGCCGAGCCGCTGCCGGAGCAGCTCCGCTGACGACGCGAAAGGGGGCGGGGTCGCGAACGCCCCGTCCCCCTTTCCGCACGACGGGCACGGCTCGCCCGGCTGTCGGCGCTTCCACGCTCAGCCGTCGATCAGCGCCCGCCACTCGGCGACCTTGGCCGCGTCCACCGGCGTCTGCCAGCCGTCGACCCGCACCGCGCCGCCGACGTGGAAGGCGTCGAAGCCCTCCGCCCGCAGCTCCTTCAGGTGCTCGGCCCGCAGGCCGCCGCCGATCAGGATCCGCTGCCGGTACCCGGGCTCGCCGGCCCGGGCCAGCTCGGCCGACAGCACCTCGCGCCCGGCGTCCACCCCGGCGGCCGCACCGGAGGTGAGGAAGGTGTCCAGGCCGGGCAGCCCGCCGACGGCGGCCCGCAGGGCGGCCCGCCCGGCACTGTGGTCGATCGCCCGGTGGAAGGTCCAGCGGCAGCCGGCGATCGCCCCGGCGACGGCCGTGGTGGCGGCCAGGTCGACGGCGCCGTCGGCACCGAGGAAGCCGAGGACGAACTCCTCGGCCCCCTCGGCCCGCAGCGCGGCGGCCCGGGCGCACAGCTCGTCCACGTCGCCGGGGGCGAAGCCGTCCCGGATCCGCAGCATGACCCGCAGCGGGATACCGACGGCGGCCCGGATCCGGCCGAAGTCCTCGACGGACGGGGTGAGCCCGTCGGCGGCCATGTCGGTGACCAGTTCGAGCCGGTCGGCGCCGCCCGACTCGGCGGCCTGGGCATCCTGGGGCGTCAGCGCGATGACTTCGAAAATTGGTCTAGACATGTCCGACAGCCTGCCACATCCGGCGCCCCCAGGCGACCGCCAGGGGACCGTTCACGTCACGCCCGCCCGTGGACCGCCGCGACCGCTCCCCGCCGCCCGAACCGGTGCACCGCCAGCGCCGCCAGCGCCAGCACGACCACCGTCGGCACCGCCATCGGAAGCAGGTGCGAGACCCCGCGGGACCCGCGCCAGATGTTGAACAGGCAGCCGGGCCCGGTCAGCACCAGCACCGCCACCCCCACGGCCGTCGGCACGACCCGCCCGCACAGCCCGGCGAAGGTCAGCAGCAGCGGGGCGATCAGCATCACCACGAACCACTGCAGGTCCAGCGGGAAAGTGGTGTCGTCCCAGCTCTGGGCCGCCGCCAGCAGCCCGCCCACGGCCATCGAGGCCGACACCAGGGCGCCCGTGCGCCAGGTCGGCCGGGGCAACAGGTCGGTCGGCGCCGCGACCAGCAGCAGCGCGGCCGCCACGAACGGCAGCGAGGCCATCCCGACGTAGCCGCTCCACCACACGTCGAAGGAGGAGTGCCACAGGGCCTCGGCCAGGTCGTACAGCCCCACGGCACCCAGAATCAGCGCACTGCCCCGCACCGCCGTCCACCGGCCCAGGAGCGCCGCCACCGCGAGCAGCGCGGCGGCCACCGGCTGGCAGAAAGCCGAGACGTAGACGCCGTACGAGTCGTCCCAGGAGAGCAGGGTGGCGATCCGGTAGGCGGTGGTCACCCAGGCCACCAGCGTGGCACCGGCCGCCGCCCCGGCGAGCATCGGGGCGACCACCGCCAGCAGCCGCCCGGCCGCCGAGGCGCCGGTCAGCCCGAGCCGCACCCGCAGCCCGTACGCCGCCAGGCCGAGGACCTCCCGGGCGACCGCCAGCCGGCCGCCGGCCGCCGTCGTGTCGGCGAACACCTCGGCCAGCTCCTCGCCTCGCTCGCACCGGTACCGCGCCGGGTAGAGCTGGAGCGCGGCCCGCAGTGCCACCGAGGGACCCGCGCCGATCGCCGGTGTGCTCATGAGAGGCCTCCCCCCGTCGCGGGCCGCCCCTGCGACCCGGTCCTGCCCGGCAACATCGACCGGATCCTGGCCAGCCGGCGCTCGGCCTCGGTGGCGACCGCCCGCAGCCGCTCCGCTTCGGCGGCCAGCGCGTGCCGGCCGGCGTCGGTCAGCGCGTAGCTGCGCCGGGCGCGGCCGTCCACCACCTCCTCGGCGGCGACCTCGATCAGGCCCTGGCCGAGCAGCCGGTCGAGCGCCCCGTAGAGCGTGCCGGTGCGCATCTTGACCCGGCCGTCGGAGATCGCGGCGATCTCCTGGATGAGCGCATAACCGTGCCGCGGGGCGTCAGCCAGCGCGGTGAGCAGCAGCAGCGTGGGCTCCTGCATGGAGCGTTCTGTCATACGACTACATATATCGCCAACCTACCTATGGGTCCAGCGCCAGGCCGGGCCGTCACAATGGTCGCCATGCCGACCGCCGAGCACGACCCGTCCACCGCCGGGCACGACCCGTCCACCCCGGGGCACGAGCCGCTCACCGAAGACCTGCTCGCCGCCTGGACCGCCCTGCTGCACCGCTGCGGGGCCGCCGTCGACCCCGAGCCGTACGGCCGGGAGCTGCTGCGCCGCTGGTCGGAGCCGCAGCGCCGCTACCACACCGTCGCGCACCTGCGCGCCGTGCTGCGGCGCGTCGACGAGCTGGCCGGGCACGCCGCCGACCCGGAGGCCGTCCGCCTCGCGGCCTGGTTCCACGACGCCGTCTACCGCCCCGACCGCACCGAGAACGAGGAGCGCAGCGCCGCCCTGGCCGTCCGCGCGCTGACCGCCGCCGGACTGCCCGCCGAGCGGGTCGCCGAGGTGGAGCGCCTCGTGCTGCTCACCGTCGGCCACGACCCCGCCTCCGGCGACCGCAACGGCGAGGTGCTCTGCGACGCGGACCTCGCCGTCCTCGGCGGCACCCCCGAGGCGTACGCGGCGTACGCGGCCGCCGTCCGCGAGGAGTACGGCTTCGTCCCCGCGCCGGACTTCAGGGCCGGCCGGGCCGCCGTCCTGCGACACCTGCTCGCCCTGCCCGCGCTCTACCGCACCCCCGCCGCCCGCGAGCGCTTCACAGCGGCCGCCCGCACCAACCTGACGGCCGAGCTCGAAGCCCTCTGACGACCGTCAGATCGCCCGGTCCACAGCGGCCATCCCCGCCATCACCGACGGGATGCGCCCCATGACCGCCCACCACGCGTCCTGGTCGGCTCCCGTCACCTCCACCACCACCCACCACAGCCCGAGACCGCAGCAGCCGCCCACCGCACGCCACACCCAGTGCCTCATGCGCGCACCGTATCCACCGCCGCGCCGACCCCCGGGGAGCGCCCCCGCCGGCTAGTCCAGCTTGCCCACCGGCGCCACGACCGCGCCCCGCTTGCCGCACACCCAGTGCGGCTCCGGCCCCAGCTCGGGCTCCACGCTCAGCGCGTGAGGGTCCCCGTCCGCCGCGCAGTCGGTGCACAGCGGCCAGCGTCCGTACGCCTCCAGCAGCGCGTCCTGGACGTCCTGGGCGACCAGCCCGAGCACGTACTCGGTGCCGTCCGGCCACTGTTCCAGCCACCAGCGGCGGTGCGTGACGGCCTGCTCCACCAGCGAGACGACGGCGGCGTCCGCCACGTCCCGCGCGGTGAGGTCGGCCAGGATCATTGCCCGCGCGTTGTGCAGGGCGGTCTCGATGTCGTCAGCAGCCATCCGTCCATTCTCCGTCGACACGTCCGAACGCCGAAACGCCGTGTGGGCGGCCCCCGAAGGGAGCCGCCCACACGGACGAGGAACCAACCGATCCGATCAGGATCAGAAGTCCATGTCACCGCCCGGCATGCCGCCGCCGGCGGCCGCGGCGGCCTTCTCCGGCTTGTCGGCGATGACGGCCTCGGTGGTGAGGAACAGCGCCGCGATGGAGGCGGCGTTCTGCAGCGCGGAGCGGGTGACCTTGGCCGGGTCGATGATGCCCGCGGCGACCAGGTCGACGTACTCGTTGGTGGCGGCGTTCAGGCCGTGACCGGCGGGGAGGTTGCGCACCTTCTCCACCACGACGCCACCCTCCAGGCCGGCGTTGGTCGCGATCTGCTTGATCGGGGCCTCCAGCGCGACCTTGACGATGTTGGCACCGGTGGCCTCGTCGCCGTCCAGCTCCAGCTTGTCGAAGGCGACACCGGCCTGCAGCAGGGCGACGCCACCACCGGCGACGATGCCCTCCTCGACGGCGGCCTTGGCGTTGCGGACGGCGTCCTCGATGCGGTGCTTGCGCTCCTTGAGCTCCACCTCGGTGGCCGCGCCGGCCTTGATGACGGCCACGCCGCCGGCCAGCTTGGCGAGGCGCTCCTGGAGCTTCTCGCGGTCGTAGTCCGAGTCGCTGTTCTCGATCTCGGCGCGGATCTGGTTCACGCGGCCCGCGACCTGCTCGCTGTCGCCGCCGCCGTCGACGATGGTGGTCTCGTCCTTGGTGATGACCACCTTGCGGGCGGTGCCCAGCAGGTCGATGCCGGCGTTCTCCAGCTTGAGGCCGACCTCCTCGGAGATCACGGTGCCACCGGTGAGGATGGCGATGTCGCCGAGCATGGCCTTGCGGCGGTCACCGAAGCCCGGGGCCTTGACGGCGACGGACTTGAAGGTGCCACGGATCTTGTTCACGACCAGGGTCGACAGGGCCTCGCCCTCGACGTCCTCGGCGATGATGACCAGCGGCTTGCCGCTCTGCATGACCTTCTCCAGCAGCGGGAGCAGGTCCTTGACCGAGCCGATCTTGGAGTTGGCGATGAGGATGTACGGGTCCTCGAAGGTCGCCTCCATGCGCTCCAGGTCGGTGGCGAAGTAGGCGGAGATGTAGCCCTTGTCGAAGCGCATGCCCTCGGTGAGCTCAAGCTCCAGGCCGAAGGTGTTGCTCTCCTCGACGGTGATGACGCCTTCCTTGCCGACCTTGTCCATGGCCTCGGCGATCAGCTCGCCGATCTGGGTGTCAGCGGCGGAGATGGAGGCGGTGGAGGCGATCTGCTCCTTGGTCTCCACGTCCTTGGCCTGGGCGAGCAGCTGGTCGGAGACGGCCGCGACGGCCTTCTCGATGCCGCGCTTCAGGGCCATCGGGTTGGCGCCGGCGGCGACGTTGCGCAGACCCTCGCGAACCAGGGCCTGGGCGAGCACGGTGGCGGTGGTGGTGCCGTCACCCGCGACGTCGTCCGTCTTCTTGGCGACCTCCTTGACGAGCTCCGCACCGATCTTCTCGTACGGGTCCTCGAGCTCGATCTCCTTGGCGATGGAGACACCGTCGTTGGTGATGGTGGGGGCGCCCCACTTCTTCTCCAGCACGACGTTGCGACCCTTGGGGCCGAGCGTGACCTTCACTGCGTCGGCGAGCTGGTTCATGCCACGCTCAAGGCCGCGGCGAGCTTCCTCATCAAAGGCGATGATCTTGGCCATCTGAAGTGGTCCTCCGGGACACGGTCGACTGCTCGGACCAAGGGGTGCCCGCGACGGACGGCCCTGGTGTGCGGGGGTCCATTCCCCTACCGCTCCCGGGGGCCTCACCGACCCGGTCCGCTGTCACTCTCACGCTGTGAGTGCTAACGCAATGATTAGCACTCACGGTGGTCGAGTGCAAGCCCAATCGACAACCCGCGAGCCGCCGCCGAGGCCGCCCGGGAACGCCGACGGGCCCGTACGACACC
>NZ_JBHVFE010000134.1:0-19503 GCF_042801945.1 Kitasatospora sp. NPDC057542 | reverse complement strand
GGTATCCGCGTCCCGCCCGCGGTCCGCGTCCCGAGCCGGTATCCGCGTCCCGCCCGCGGTCCGCGTCCCGAGCCGGTATCCGCGTCCCGCCCGCGATCCGCGTCCCGAGCCGGTATCCGCGTCCCGAGCCGGTCCAGCCCGTCGGGAACCACGGCGGGGCCGGTGCGGCTGTCAGCCCGGCAGCACGAAGCCCGACTCGTACGCGGCGATGACCGCCTGGGTGCGGTCCCGCGCGCCCAGCTTGGCCAGCACGCTGCCGACGTGCGTCTTCACCGTCTCCTGGCTCACCACCAGCTGCCGCGCGATCTCGCCGTTGTTGAGTCCGGTGGCCATCAGCCGCAGCACCTGCCCCTCCCGTTCGGTCAGCCGCCCGATCGGCCCCCGGTCCGCCGACCCGGTCTCCCGGCGCCGGTCCGCACCGTGGCGCAGGGCGAGTTCGCGGACGGCCGCCGGGAACAGCAGCGAGTCGCCGCGCGCGACCAGCCGCACCGCCTGCACCATCTCCTCCGCCCGGGCCCGCTTCAGCAGGAACCCGGCGGCGCCGGCGCGCAGCGCGTCGTACACGTGATCGTCGTGCTCGAAGGTGGTGACCACCAGGATGCGCGGCGGCGCGTCCATCCCGTTGACCAGTTGTTCGGTGGCCCGGATGCCGTCGATGCCGGGCATCCGGACGTCCATCAGCACCACGTCCGGGCGTAGTTCGCGCACCAGTGGGACGACCTCGGCGCCGTCGGCGGCCTCGCCGACCACGGTGAGGTCCGGCTCGCTGTCGATCACCACCCGCAGGCCCAGTCGGACCAGCCGCTCGTCGTCCGCGATCACCACCCGGATGCCGTCGGTACCCTGCTGCACGCCGCCCTGGTCCACGCCTTCGTTCACGCCCGGGCTCACATCCTCGTCCACGCCTCGGCTCACATCTTCTCTTCGTTCACGCCCGGGCTCGCACCTTCGCCCACGCCCGGGCTCACGTCCTCGTTCACGCCGCCCCTCCCACCGGCAGCCAGACGGCCAGCCGCCACGTCGTTCCGTCCTCGCCCGGCCCCGCCGTGCTGCCGCCGTGCAGCGCCGCCGCCCGCTCCCCGATCCCGCGCAGCCCGCGCCCGCCGCCGGGGCGGCTCGGCCGGTCGGGGCCGAGCGGGTTGGTCAGTTCGATCTCCAGCCGGCCGTCGGCCAGCCCGACCCGCAGCCCGGCCGGGGCGGGCCCGGCGTGGCGCAGCACATTGGTCAGGCCCTCCTGCACGATCCGGTACGCCTCGCGGGAGACCGCCTCGGGCAGGCCGGCCAGCCCGGGCGCCAGCTCGGCGTCCACCGCCACCCCGGCGCGACCGAGCTGGCGCAGCAGGTCGTCCAGCCCGGCGAGGGTGGGGCCGGCCGGTTCGGCGGTCTCCGGGTCCTCCTCGCGCAACACCCCGAGCACGGCGTCGAGTTCGGCGACGGCCGCCCGGGCGGTCTCCTCGATCGCCGCGAGCGCCTCGGCGGCGAAGTCCGGGTTGCTGCGCAGCACCCGGGCGGCGGCCGAGGCCTGGATGCCGACGGCGCTGAGCGCGTGCCCGACCGAGTCGTGCAGCTCGCGGGCCAGCCGGTTGCGCTGGGCGAGCACGGTGGCCCGGCGCTCGGCGGCGGCCACCCGCTCCTCCGGGGTCGGGCCGAGCAGGGCGGGAGCCCAACGGGCGAGCAGTGCGCCGCAGACGGCGTTGGTGCCGACGAGCAGCAGCAGCAGGCCGAAGCCGAGGACAGGGCCGGTGGCCAGCCAACCGGGGAAGTGCCGTTCCCACATCCGGACGAACTCCTCGGTCCCGGAGAAGCCGAGGACCAGCACCACCGCGAACGGCGTGCCGGCGAGGGTCATCCCGGCGACCACCCCGCCGAACAGGACGTGCAGCACGTACCAGAGCGCGGTGCGCCACCTGGCCGCCCAGGAGCGGGCCGGTCCGGTGGCCAGTTCCTCCGGCCGGGCCACCGCGCACAGTGCCCGCGCCGCCGCGCCCTCCAGCCCCCGCACCATCGGCACCAGCGCGGTGACGGCGGCCATCGGCAGCGAGGTGAGCAACGACAGGACGTACAGCAGCAGTTGGCGGCCGGGTGACTGGTTCGGGTTGAGCGCCCCGAAGAGCACCACCGACAGCATCCAGTACGGCATCAGCAGCGCGCCGCCCAGCACCAGGTGCACCCAGCGCAGCCGGGCCCGCCGCCCGACCGACGCCCCCGCGGCACGCCGCAGTCGACTGCCCACCCCCGTGATCACCCGCGAGACTCTACGGCAGCGGCGGGCCGGCGGGCGCCCCACTCGGTCAGCGCGATCGCTCCGACCGCCAGGACCAGCACCGCCGCCACCACCTGGGCGGTCTGCACCAGAGGCGTCAGCCCGGGCACGGCCAGCCGCAGTTCGGTCACTTCGGTCGTCGTCGCCCCGAAGGCCACCAGCTGCCAGCCGCCCCAGCCGAACAGCGACCCGGCCGCCGTCCAGACCACCAGCAGCGGCACGACCAGCCGCCGCCCCGGGCCGATCCGGAAGACGAGGACCAGCAGCGCCGCCGCCGCGGCCACGGCCATCACCGCGGCCACCCCGTCCATCACCGCCACGCCCCGGTTCCGGTCCTCCACCATGCTCTGCGGCAGTCCGGCGGTGCCGCCGAGCGCCCAGTAGGCCCGGCCCACCGCGACGCCCGCGGCGAGCAGCGCGGCGACGCAGGCGAGGACGCGCTGCACGGTCAGGGTGGGGGAGTCGGGCAGGCCGCCGATCCGCTCCCGCAGCAGCCCGGCCCAGCGCCGGCGGGCGTACAGCGCGAAGGCGGTGAGCAGCGCGAGGCCCTGGACGGCGAAGCCGCCGTACACGACGAGGAAGACCCAGTCGCCGAGGCCCTTGTCGTCCGGGTCGCCGCGCTCCGGACCGAGCACCAGGAAGCTCAGCAGGTACAGCGGCAGCGCGACCAGGATCGTGCCGAGCAGCCCGGTCGCCACCCACATCGGGAAGGCCACCAGCCCGGCCGGCGCCCGCCGCCCCCACGGCCGGACGAACGCGAGCGCCAGCGCCACGGCGATCGCGTCCATGCCGAAGGTCAGCAGGTTCACCAGCCACAGCCGGTCCATCTCGCCGGGGTCGTCCGTCCCCACCGGATGCCCGGTCAGCCACAGCAGCTTCAGCGTCAGGTACGGCCCGGTCGCCGCCACCGCCGTCCACGCGGCCCCGGCCCGCACCACCTGCTCGTTGATCCTCATGCCCCCACGGTCCCGCCGGGCCCCGCCCCGGGTCCTCCGCCCGGGGCGCGATCCCCCTCCCCCTGCCGGGGGATCTCCGGCTCAGGCCGACGCGGTGGCCGGGGCCATCCGGTGGACCACCCGCTCCTCCTCGTCGGTGCGGCCGTCCGGGTCGGCGAGCAGCCCGAGCCGCTCGGCGAGCCGGCGCGAGGGCAGGTTGTCGGCCCGGATCAGGGCGGTCACCGGGATGCCGGGGTGGCGCGGCAGCGCCTCGGCCATCGCCACCCGGGCCGCCTCCGCCGCGTACCCCTTCCCCCAGGCGGACGGCCGGAAGCGGTAGTAGAGGTTGAACACCCGCTCCCCGTCCAGGGTGTGCAGGCACAGCCCGGCGAACCCGATGACCGTCCCCGGCTCCTCCCTGGTGGCGACGGCGCAGTACCCCACCCCGTCCCGCACCCAGTCGGCGACGAACCCGTCCAGCATCGCCTGCGCCTGGGCGATCTCCCGCTGCGGCCCGTGCGGGTTGTACCGGTTGGTCTCCGGATCGCCGTGGATCGCGAACACCGCCTCCACGTCGCCCTCCTGCGGCCGCGTCAGCACCAGTCGTTCGGAGGCGGCGACGATCGTGCGGGCGTGCTGGGCGGTGGTGGTGGTCATGGCGTTCCCCCGTTCCTTGTAATAGATCTACCGCAAGATAGACCATTACCCTGACGCTCGCCCGCCCAATTTCCTACAGGATCGGCTCACACCCGATCGCGTTGCCCCCGGCGGTCAGGAACTGCTTCCAGGCCTCGTCAGAGGTAGGGAACAGGTGCCCGAGTTGCCTGATCGTGCCGATCCGGAAGTAGGTGGGTCGACCGTGGCAGGTCACCACGATCTCGTCTCGGGGGATGGAACCCACCCAGCGGGCTCGGCCGAACGCCGGCGAGGTGTCCTGGCCGGCGGCGTCCTGCCGGAGCCGGGGCTCGATGGCGATGACCAGGGAGGAGGTGTCCTCGTGCTCGCCCTCCGGCGTGATCTCGCAAGTCCACAGCGGATCGGACCCGGCGGTCACCGCCTCCCTGTACCGCTTGCCGGGCATGCGCTGGACGGTGATCCCGGGCAGGCCGCAGACGGCATCGCCGTCGAGCTCCCGCTCGGCGGCGGCCGGGGCCAGCTCGTGCGGGGCGGGCAGCGGCGTCCTGCCGCACCCGCGCCGGTCCGCGATGAGGTCGGCCGTGGACACGGCGAACCGGGCGAGCTTCAAGGCGTCGGGCTGCTCGCCGTCGTACGCGGCGACCTGGGCCCACAGCCCGTTGGGACAGCCCTCGGGGAGCAGCGCCCACGCCTCCGCGCCGCGAACGGCGCCGACCGCGCCGCCGTTCGCCGAGGCGGCGAACGTCCGGGCGCCGGAGGCGATCGGGAGGTGGAAGACATCCTTGCTCTGGCCCAGGGACACCGTGACGTGCCGGTCGTCGCCGAACATTCCGCCGGCGACCGTCACGGTGCACGCCGCCGTGCCGCGGCTCACGCTCCCGGCGTACGGCTCCGCGCTGACCTTGCCCGACCCGAGTGCGTCGTTCAGTGCCCGTGAGCTCACCATGCCCTCACACACGCTCTGCGGACCGTAGGCGTTGGTCATGTCGTCCCTCAGCAGCGCCCACCCGCCGATCGCCAGGCCGACCGCCACCGCCGTCACCGCAGCCGCCGCGACCCCGGCCCGTACGCGCAGGGCGCGGGTGTTGAACCCGCGCCGATCGAGCGCCGCGCCAAGGCGTCCGGCAAGGCCCGCAGCGGAGCCGCTGGGCTTGTCGTCCTCCTTGGTTTCCACAGTTCGTTACTCCTTCAGAGGATCGGCTCGCAGCCGATCGCCTTGCCGCCGGCGACGAGGAACTTCCGCACCAGGTCCTGCTGGTCGGGAAACAGGAAGGGCTTTTCGAGGCCAGAGGCAAGCCCGCCGGTGACGGTGAAGAAGACGTCCTTGCCCTGGCAAGTGGTGACGAGTGTCCCGTCGGCGACCCATTGGGCCCGGCCGAGATCGGACGTCTTCTTGCTGTCCTCCTGGGTAAGGGCGGTGGTCCGCGGATCGGTCGTGATCGCGAACTCCTGCGTTCGGCTGTCGTACCGAGGGTCCCCGCCGATCCTGCACGACCAGATCGG
This sequence comes from Kitasatospora sp. NPDC057542, assembly GCF_042801945.1. Classification (NCBI taxonomy): domain Bacteria; kingdom Bacillati; phylum Actinomycetota; class Actinomycetes; order Kitasatosporales; family Streptomycetaceae; genus Kitasatospora; species Kitasatospora sp. NPDC057542. The sequence continues at coordinate 14,166 of NZ_JBHVFE010000134.1, read as the reverse complement.
GGCGGTCGCGGTGGTGACCTGCTGCGGCATGCGCCACTGGGCGGCGGGGTTCTTCGCGGGGGCGAACCCCGGCAGGCCGCAGAGGTTGGCCCAGTCCGGGTCCGTCTCGGCACTCTTCGCCGACAGCTCCTTCGGCGCCGTGAGGGCCCGGTCGCCGCAGCCCCGTGCCTTGGCGATCCCGTTGGCGAAGGCCACGGCCAGTCGTGCCCGGGCCTCATCGTGGCCCTGCCGGCCGGTGCGCACCTCGGCGCGCACGCCCTTCTCGCACCCTTCGGGGAGTACGGCCCACGCCGCGCCGGGGGTCACCGAGCCGACGGAGTCACCGGAGAACAGCCGGGCGTCCGACGCGGCGAGCTTGCCCGGGCCGTCCTCGGAGTTGCGGACGACGGTGAAGTGCACGGTGTTCCTGGACGTCTCGAACAAACCGGAGCTGACCGTGGCGGTGCAGCTGTTCCCGGTGGAGTCCTTCGTGGCCGAATAGCCGCTCTTGTTCTCGCTGATCCGCCCCGCCCCCAGGAGGTCGTGCACCTGGTCCGCCGTGGCCGCCCCGTCGCACACGCTGTCCGGCCCGCCGACGTTCGTCAGCCGGTACACCGCGAAACCCGCCGCCCCGACGGGGAGGAGGGAGAGCGCCAGCACCACCGCGGCTGCCCGCGATCGCAGTCCCCGTGTGGTGAACCCCCGCCGGTCGAGCGCCTCGTCGATGCGCCCGTGAGGGGTTCCGGAACCGTCGGAAGAAGCGTCGTTCCTCATGGCATCCACCTGTTCACGACTTCCCGAACACGGTGCGGTAGGTGCCGTCGATGGCGACGTTGTAGCTGGTGCGCCCGTCCGTCTTCAGCTGCTGCGACACGCTTCCGGTCTGGTCGGCGGTGGTGGTGTCCATCCCGAACTGCTTCACCCTGTCGTCGATCATCTTGTTCAACTGGTTCTGTCCTGCCGAGAAGTGGGAACTCAGGTTCCCCTGGAGTTCGGAGTCGGCCAGCGCCTTGGCGTCATTGGCGTACTGGGCGGTTCCGACGTCGACCAGGCGCTGGGCGATGTCGCCGACCCCCGGCAACAGGTTCGCGGGCGTGCCGAGCAGGTGGTAGTTCATCTTCGCGTCCCAGTCCGCCTTCGCCTTGTCGGACTCCGTGTGGTCCGAGGCCGTGTCGGCGAACACGGCGTCGAGAGCGCCGAGAGCGGAGGCGGCCTCCTGGGTGAAGGAGTGGAGTTGGCGATTCGCGCCGCCCACCGCATCGGGCTTGAACGCCTCGGGGCCGTAGTCACCGAGGCGGACGGCGATCTCCTGGGTCTCGGCACGGTGGATGATCGCGAACGAAGCGGGGTCTTCGGAGGTGCCACGGATCACGCGCAACAACTGGTCGCGCTGGACGGTGAGTCCGTCCGGCTGGGCCGGACCGGACAGCTCCTTGCCGAGGATCTCGTGCATGCTCGGGGCGTAGTCGGCGATCATGTCGGCCATCGGCCGGCGGAGCGCGGCCGGGAGGCTCGCCTTGTCCCCGGGGCCGCTGCCGGCGAAGGCCTTGAGCGTCTCGTCCATGATCTGCGACATGACCTTGTCGTGCGGGCGGACCGGCGGCTGGTTGCCGTGGGGGTCCCGACCGGTCGTGGCGGCCTCCAGGGCGTCGCCGAGCGCCGCGCGGGAGGTGTCGCGAACCAGGTCGTCCATCTGGTTCTGCTCGTAGCCCTGGTTCGGCCACTTCCGCTCGTGCAGCATGTAGTCCAGGTTCTTGCCCTTCCCCGGGTCGAAGAAGTCCTTCGACGCCCCCGGATCGCGGCTCAGCGCGGTCATCAGACCACCCATCGGGTCGGTCTGGCCCTTGATCGCGCTCCAGCCCGGGCCCCAGAGCTCCTCGCCCTTGACCTTGCTGTTGCGCTCGTAGTCGACCAGGTCGTTGCCCACCTTGAGGAGGAACGGCTTGTCGAACGTCCCCTTCGCGCCCATCAGCTTCGTCAGCGCCGGGTAGTTGTCGTTGTACCCGGCCGCGGACGCACCGGGGCGGCGGGCGGCCGCGAGCAGGCCGTCCTGCCACTCCTTGCCCATTCCGCCGTCGCGGGTGGCGGTGGCCAACGCGACGGACAGGTTGCCGTAGACGTCCTGGTAGCCCTTGGCGTTGTGGTTGCCGTGGGCGAGGTTGTCGTAGACCTTGCTGTACTCCAGCAGGGCTTCGGGGCCGGTCTTTCCGCCGGCGTTGAGGCCGTTGAGCAGGGTGGTGGAGAAGTCCTTGTTCTCCGCGTTGGCGGCCATGAGCGCGTTCAGCTGATTGAGCTGGTCGTCGGAGAGGCTGCCGGCCTTGGACATCAGGTCCGTGGCCCGCTTGGCGTCGGCGACCGGGCCGGCGCCGTACGGGGCGGCGTTGAAGGAGGTGGTGCTGGTGCCGATGTCGCCCTGGAGGGCCACGGTGGCCTTCTGGTCGGCGGCGGTGGCCTTGGCGACGGCCTTGTTGAGCCGGTCCGACAGCGCCTGGGCGTTGGCCCGGATGGTGGGCTCGGCCTCGGGGTCGTTCCTCGACTCCTTCGGTACGGTCCACTTGACCGTACCGTCCGCGGTGACGCTGAGGGTGCTGTCGCCCTGCGCGTCGTGGAGCGCCGTATCGAGGTCGCGGCGGGCGGCGGCGAAGTCCTCGGCGGCGGTCTTCATGATCGCGGCGAGGGCGGTGGCGACGGCCGAGGCCTGCTTGAAGTCGCCGTCGACGCCCTGCAGGGCCTTGGTCGCCTGATCGGCGGCCGTGCCCTTCCAGCCGGCCCGCTGCGCCGTGTTGGTGAGGTCCTTGGCGACCCTGCCGTCCAGGGAGGTGAGGGCCTTGGCGACACCGGACCACGCCTCGGCGGCGTCGTTGATCGCGGCGAAGTCGGCCTCGTGCAGTTCCTTGAAGGACACCATCTGTTTGTTCCCCTCCCTTTGTTACTGGCGCCCGCAGAGGTCTGCGGCGGTCCTGGTCTCGTTGGCGTGGTAGTTCTGCTGGGTCTTGTCGAGGTTTCCGGCGATGGTGCCGAGCTTGTCGTGCAGCGTCTTGCACTGCTGCATCCACCGCTCGGTGCTGCCGGTGAGGGCGCCGCCGAAGGAGAAACCGCGGATCCTGGTCGACGCGGTGCTCGCGTACTCGGTGAGGCTGTGCGCACCGGGGCCGGCCTTGCCGTTGGCGCTGTCGAGGTCGGTCGCGATCTGCCGGGCCATCCCGGCCGAGGCGGCGAGCTCGTACGGGGTGTCGAGCTGGGTGGTCCCTGCGCCGGGCGAGGAGGCGGACGGGCTTCCGGCGCCTGCGAGGACGAGCCTGGCGTACAGCGGCGTCGCGGCGTTGCCCGACGTCGAGTCCAGGACCGGGGCGACCGGCCCCGTGGTGAACCCCTGGTTGCCCATGTGTGTGCAATCCTCCCCATTCGGCAGAGCGGCCGTTCCCCCTCTGCGGCATGACGACCGTACAGGTGGCCACTGTCGGTACACCGACCCACCCTCCGTGGTGTCGGGTGCGCGAGGAGTGGGGGGATTCACCAAGGCTTGGTCAAGGGGGAATTGGCGGCTCGGCGCGAGGGCGGAGGTCTTGTTACCGGCCGGTCGCTTGCCTATCATCCCGAGTGTTACAGCTTTACTGTCAAACCCAACCGGAAGGGCTCAGCAGCCAGTGCGTGACGCGAGCGGTGCGCCGGGGGCCGGGGGGCCGCTGGCGGGTGTGCGGGTGGTGGAGCTCGCCGGGATCGGGCCGGGGCCGTTCGCGGCGATGCTGCTGGGGGACCTCGGGGCGGACGTGGTGCGGGTGGACCGGCCGGAGCCCTCGCCGCTCGGCACGGACCCGGCGTACGACCTCAGCAACCGCAACAAGCGCTCGGTGCTGATCGACCTGAAGTCCCCCGAAGGGCCCGGGCGGGTGCTGGACCTGGTCGAGCGGGCGGACCTGCTGATCGAGGGATACCGGCCGGGTGTCGCGGAGCGGCTCGGGGTGGGGCCCGAGGCGTGCCTGGCGCGCAACCCGGCGCTGGTGTACGGGCGGATGACCGGCTGGGGGCAACACGGCCCCCGGGCGGCGACCGCCGGGCACGACCTCGGGTACGCGGCGGTCGCCGGGGTGCTCGGGATGGTGGCGGCGCCGGGCGGGGCCGAGGAGGCGCCCGGCATCCCGGCCAATCTGCTGGGCGACTACGCGGGCGGCTCGCTCTACCTGGTCGTCGGCCTGCTCGCCGGGCTGCACCACGCCCGTGCCACCGGCGCCGGCCAGGTCGTCGACGCCGCGATCGTGGACGGCGCTGCGCACCTCGGCAGCATGCTGTGGGGCCTGCTCGCGGCCGGCCACTGGCAGGACCGCCGGGGCGTCAACCTGCTGGACGGCGGCGCACCGTTCTACGCGGTGTACCGGACGGCCGACGGCGGGCACCTGGCCGTCGGCGCGCTGGAGCCGCGCTTCTACGCGGAGTTCGCCCGGCTGCTGGAGCTGGGCCCGGACGCGCCCGGTCAGTACGACCCGGCCCGCTGGCCCGAACTGCGCGCCCTGATCGCGGCCCGCTTCGCCACCCGGACCAGGGTCGAGTGGGAGGACGTCTTCGCCGGCTCGGACGCCTGCGTGGAACCGGTGCTGACGATGCGTCAGGCAGCTGTGGACGCCCACCTGTCGGCGCGCGGGACGTACGTCGAGGCGGGCGGCGTCACCCAGCCCGCCCCGGCCCCGCGCTTCTCCGCCACCCCGGGCGCCCTGCGCCGCCCGCCGGCCCGGCCGGGCGCGGACACCGTCGAGGTGGCCCGGGACTGGGGCGTCCCCTCTCTCAACCCTTCGGCAGAGCAAGGAGAGTAGCGTTGCAGCGCGAGATCTTCACCGAGCAGCACGACGACTTCCGGGCCACCGTGCGCGCCTTCCTGGCGAAGGAGGTGCTGCCGCACTACGACCGCTGGGAGAAGGCCGGCATCGTCGACCGCTCCGCCTGGCTCGCGGCCGGCCGGCAGGGCCTGCTCGGCCTCGCCGTCCCCGAGGAGTACGGCGGCGGCGGCACCCCGGACTTCCGCTACGCCGCCGTGCTGGCCGAGGAGTTCGCCCGGGCCGGTGCCTCCGGCCTGGCGATCGGCCTGCACAACGACATCATCGGCCCGTACCTCACTTCGCTCGCCACCGAGGAGCAGAAGCGCCGCTGGCTGCCCGGCTTCTGCTCGGGCGAGCTGATCACCGCGATCGCGATGACCGAGCCCGGCACCGGCTCCGACCTCCAGGGCATCCGCACCCAGGCGGTCGACCGGGGCGACCACTTCCTGCTCAACGGCGCCAAGACCTTCATCTCCAACGGCATCCTCGCCGACCTGGTGATCGTGGTCGCCCGCACCACCCCGGAGGGCGGCGCGCACGGGCTGAGCCTGCTGGCCGTCGAACGCGGCACGCCCGGCTTCGAGCGTGGCCGCAACCTCGACAAGATCGGCCAGAAGGCCCAGGACACCGCCGAGCTGTTCTTCGAGGACGTCCGGGTGCCGAAGGAGAACCTGATCGGCGAGCTCCACGGCGGCTTCGTCCACCTGATGCAGAACCTCGCCCAGGAGCGGCTCACCATCGCCGCCGCGGCGATCGCCGGCGCCGAGTACCTGGTCGAGATCACCACCGACTACGTCAAGCAGCGCGAGGCCTTCGGCCGTCCGCTCGCCAAGCTCCAGCACGTCCGCTTCGAGATCGCCGAACTGGCCACCGAGTGCGCCGTCACCCGTGCCTTCGTGGACCGCTGCATCACCGAGCACAACCGCTGGGCGCTCACCCCGGCGGACGCCTCGATGGCCAAGTGGTGGGCCACCGAGCTGCAGAAGCGCACCGCCGACCGCTGCCTCCAACTGCACGGCGGCTACGGCTACATGAGCGAGTTCCCGGTCGCCCGGGCGTTCACCGACGGCCGCATCCAGACCATCTACGGCGGCACCACCGAGATCATGAAGGAGATCGTCGGCCGCTCCATCCTCGGCTGAGCGTTCCCCTCAAGCCCCCTGCCCTGAAAGGCGTTCCCACCGTGACCACCGAAGCGTACGTCTACGACGCGATCCGCACCCCGCGCGGCCGGGGCAAGGCCTCCGGCTCGCTGCACGGCACCAAGCCGATCGACCTGGTCGTCGGACTGATCCACGAACTGCGCAACCGCTACCCCGGGTTGGACCCGGCGGCGATCGACGACATCGTGCTCGGCGTGGTCAGCCCGGTCGGCGACCAGGGCTCCGACATCGCCCGGATCGCCGCCATCGCGGCCGGCCTGCCCGACACCGTCGCCGGCGTCCAGGAGAACCGCTTCTGCGCCTCGGGCCTGGAAGCCGTCAACCTGGCCGCCGCCAAGGTCCGCTCCGGCTGGGAGGACCTGGTCCTGGCCGGCGGCGTGGAGTCGATGTCCCGGGTGAAGATGGCCTCCGACGGCGGCGCCTGGTTCGCCGACCCGATGACCGCCTACGAGACCAACTTCGCCCCGCAGGGCATCGGCGCCGACCTCATCGCCACCATCGAGGGCTTCTCCCGCACCGACGTGGACGCCTTCGCCGCCGAGTCCCAGGCCCGCGCAGCCAAGGCCCAGGCGGACGGCCTGTTCGACCGCTCGGTCGTCCCGGTGCGCGACCGCAACGGCCTGGTCGTGCTGGAGCGCGACGAGTTCATCCGCCCCGGCACCACCGTCGAGACCCTGGCCGGCCTCAAGCCCTCCTTCGCCGCCATCGGCGAGGCCGGCGGCTTCGACGCCGTCGCCCTCCAGAAGTACCACTGGGTCGAAGCCATCGACCACGTCCACCACGCGGGCAACTCCTCCGGCATCGTGGACGGCGCCGCGCTGGTGGCCATCGGCAACCGCGAGGTCGGCGAGCGGTACGGACTGCGCCCGCGCGCCCGGATCGTCTCCGCTGCCGTCTCCGGCTCCGAGCCGACCATCATGCTCACCGGCCCCGCCCCGGCCACCCACAAGGCGCTCGCCAAGGCCGGGCTCACCGCCGCCGACATCGACCTGGTCGAGATCAACGAGGCCTTCGCCGCGGTCGCCCTCCGCTTCATCCGCGAACTCGGCTTCCGCCACGACCAGGTGAACGTCAACGGCGGTGCGATCGCGCTCGGCCACCCGCTCGGCGCCACCGGGGCGATGCTGCTCGGCACCGTGATCGACGAACTGGAGCGGCGCGACCTGCGCTACGGCCTGATCACCCTCTGCGTGGGCGGCGGCATGGGCATCGCCACCATCGTCGAGCGCATCTGAGCCCGCCCGTCGCCCACCGCCACCCTTCTTGCGACACTCCCCCAGGCTTCGCCCGGGGGTACCCGCATCGCGTGGCACCTCCTTTTGCAGATCTGGAGACCGTGAACCCATGAGCGACACCACCACCATCCGCTGGGAGCAGGACCAGGACGGCGTGGTCACCCTCGTCCTCGACGACCCCACCCAGTCCGTCAACACCATGAACGAGGCCTTCACCGCCGACTTCGAGACCGTCGTCGAGCGGCTGGCGAACCTGGGGGACGCGCTGCGCGGCGTGGTCGTCACCTCCGGCAAGAAGACCTTCTTCGCCGGGGGAGACCTCCGGATGCTCTCCGCCGCCCGACCCGAGGACGCCGAGGCCGTCTTCGAGAAGTCGCTGCGGATCAAGCGTGCGCTGCGCACCCTGGAGACCCTCGGCAAGCCCGTCGTCGCCGCCGTCAACGGCAGCGCGCTCGGCGGCGGCCTGGAGATCGCCCTCGCCTGCCACCACCGGATCGCGCTCGACACCCCGGCCAGCCGGATCGGCCTGCCCGAGGTCACCCTCGGCCTGCTTCCGGGTGGCGGCGGAGTGGTCCGTACGGTCCGGCTGTTCGGCATCACCGACGCCCTGCTGAAGTTCCTGCTCCAGGGCCGCCAGTACCGCCCGGCGCAGGCGCTGGAGAACGGTCTGGTGCACGAACTGGTCGACACCCCCGAGGAACTGGCCGCCCGGGCACGCGCCTGGATCGAGGCCAACCCGACCGCCGTCCAGCCCTGGGACGTCAAGGGCTACAAGATCCCCGGCGGCACCCCGGCCACCCCGGCCTTCGCGGCCAACCTCCCCGCCTTCCCGGCCAACCTGCGCAAGCAGCTGAACGGCGCGCCCTACCCCGCCCCGCGCAACATCCTGGCCGCCGCCGTGGAGAGCGCCCAGGTGGACGTCGACACCGCGATGGTGATCGAGGCCCGCTACTTCACCGAGCTCGCCTGCGGTCAGACCAGCAAGAACATGATCCAGGCGCTGTTCTTCGACATGCAGGCGGTCAACTCCGGTGCCGGGCGCCCGAAGGACGTCGAGAAGCGGCTGGTCCGCAAGGTCGCGGTGCTCGGCGCCGGGATGATGGGCGCGGGCATCGCCTACGCCTGCGCCAAGGCCGGCATCGAGGTCGTGCTCAAGGACGTCAGCGTCGAGGCCGCCGAGCGCGGAAAGGCCTACTCCGAGGGGCTGCTGAACAAGGCAATCGCGCGCGGGCGCTCCACCGAGGCCAAGCGCGACGAGCTGCTGGCCCGGATCACCCCCACCGCCGAGGCCGCCGACCTGGCCGGCTGCGACGCGGTGATCGAGGCGGTCTTCGAGAACACCGAGCTCAAGCACAAGGTGTTCCAGGAGATCGAGGGCGTGGTCGGCCCCGACGCGCTGCTCTGCTCCAACACCTCCACCCTGCCGATCGGCCTGCTCGCCGAAGGCGTCGAGCGCCAGGACGACTTCATCGGGCTGCACTTCTTCTCGCCGGTCGACAAGATGCGCCTGGTCGAGATCATCCGCGGCCCGCGGACCGGGGACACCGCGCTGGCCCGCGCCTTCGACCTGGTCCGGCAGATCGACCGGACCCCGATCGTGGTCAACGACTCGCGCGGCTTCTTCACCTCGCGGGTGATCGGCCAGTTCCTCAACGAGGGCGTCGCCATGGTCGGCGAGGGCGTCCACCCGGCCAGCGTCGAGCAGGTCGCCGCCCAGGCCGGCTACCCCGCCAAGGTGCTCTCCCTGATGGACGAGCTCACCCTCACCCTGCCGCGCAAGATCCGCGACGAGCACCGGCGCTCGGTGGAGGCCGCCGGCGGCACCTGGACGCCGCACCCGGCGGACACGGTGGTCGACCGGATGGTCGACGAGTTCGGCCGCCCGGGGCGCAGCGGCGGCGCGGGCTTCTACGAGTACGGTGAGGACGGCAAGCGCGGGCGGCTCTGGCCGGGGCTGCTGGAGCACTTCGGCGGCGGTGTCTCCGAGGTGCCGTTCGAGGACCTCAAGGAGCGGATGCTGTTCAGCGAGGCGCTGGACTCGGTGCGCTGCCTGGAGGAGGGCGTGCTGACCTCGGTCGCCGACGCCAACGTGGGCTCGATCCTCGGCATCGGCTTCCCGGCCTGGACGGGCGGCGTGTTCCAGTACATCAACGGGTACCGGGGCGGCCCGGCCGGCTTCGCTGCCCGGGCCCGCGAACTCGCCGCCGCGTACGGCGAGCGGTTCGCGCCGCCGGCGCTGCTGGAGCGGGTGGCGGCCGAGGGGCGGACGTTCACGGACTGATCCGCCGGGTTCGCAGGGTTCGCCGGGTACGTGGTGGTGCCGGGTGGGGCCGTGTGCTGTACGGCCTCACCCGGCGCATCACTTGGGCTCGCCGGCCAGGTCCTCGCCCAGTTCCTCGCCCAGTTCCTCCCGGAGCGACCGCTGGAACGCGGTGACCAGCGCCTGCGCGACCATCGGCTGGATGTGGTCGGTCAGCGCCTTCATCCGGGCCAGCTCGTCCGGCGCCGGCTCGCTCTCCCGGTACGGCTTCCACACCGTTTCCCGGAACAGCCGCTGCAACTCCCGTGCCGTCGCCCGGCTGTGCTCCAGCACCACCGCGCGGGCGGCCAGCAGCGTCTCCAGCGGGATCGGCACGTCCAGGATGCGCACGCCCAGCGGTAGCAGCCCGGGGTCCACCCGGAACAGGTCCGGGTCGTCGGTCCGCTCCAGCGCCCCCATCGCCGCCAGCCGTTCGACCTGTTCCTCCGACAGTCCGCGCCCGGCCCGCCGTTCCAACTGCGCGCGGCTCGACTTCTCGGCCACCTCGGGGGTCCAGGACGCGACCAGTGCCCGGTGGATCGCCAGGTCCAGGGGCGAACTGTCCTCGGGCAGCCGGGCCAGGTACCGCTCGATCGCGGCCAGCGTCAGTCCCTGGCGCTGCAACTCCTCGATCAGCTCCAGCCGGTCCAGGTGTGCCGCCCCGTACAGGCCCACCCGGCGCGGCCCCAACTCGGGCGGCGGCAGCAGCCCCTTCGTCCCGTAGAACCGGACGGTCCGCACCGTCATCCCGGCCCGCGCCGCCAACTCGTCGACCGTCAGCCGCACCTCGCCCACCCCGGCGCCGTGCTCCCCCATCTGTTGCCTCCCGCGCTGGCACATTCCCGCTGTGACAGCAGCAGTGTGACAGTGCCCGCCGCCGCGGTCCACCGGGATCGGGCGCGCTGTGGCCGGCGGAGCGGGGGCTCCGGACGGCCGACGCCCCTGCCCTGCGGCCGGGTTCGGCTGCGGGACAGGGGCGGGAGCGGTTGCGGGTGGTCCGGGCGGTTGCGGGTGGTCCGGGTGGGCGCGGGTGTAGCCGCTCGGCTCGTTCAGGCCGAAGTCGGCTCGGCTCGGCTGCCGGCGGGGTCGGGCCGGGGGCGCCGGGTCAACGGGCCGCGGGGCCGATGAGGTCGGCGTGGTGGCGGCGGGTGACCTCGGGGTGGGCCCTGGTGTAGCCCTTCCACTCGTTGAGGCCGAAGTCGGCGAAGAGCGGGTTGTCCGGGTCCTCGGTGGCGCCGGGGGCGTGGTGGGCGAGCGGGAAGTCCAGCGGCTCGATGTGGGCGTCGAGGCGGGGGTTGTAGAAGAACGGCACCGAGAAGCGCTCGCGGGCACCGGGCGGGCTGACCACACGGTGGTTGGTGGCCTTGAGGTAACCGTCCGTGGCCACCTCCAGCAGCTCGCCGAGGTTGACGACGAAGGCGCCGTCGAGTGGCGGGACGTCCAGGAAGGTGCCGTCCGCGCGCTCGACCTGGAGGCCGCCGACGGTGTCCTGCAGCAGCAGGGTGATGAAGCCGTAGTCCTTGTGGGCGCCGACGCCCTGGCCTGCGCCGTCCGGGGCGGTGCCGGGGTAGCGGACCAGCTTGAGACGCAGATGGGGGTGGTCCGCGAAGGCCTCGTCGTAGAAGTCGGGGCGGGCGCCGATCGCGGTGAGGAGCTCGTGCAGCAGACGGCGGGCGACCTCGCCGAGGTGGTCGATCCAGCCGAGCGCGGCGGTGCGCAGCTCGGGGAGCGCCTCGGGCCACTGGTTGGGCCCCTCCAGCCACCAGTACGGGGGCTCGCCGGTGCCGGGGACGTGCGGGGGCAGCTCGGCGCCGATGTCCAGCTGGTCGCGCCAGTCCTGACTGCCGCCGGTGCGCTCGTCACCGGTGTGGGTGTAGCCCCGGTAGTGGGGGGAGTTGAGGTTGCTCACGGCCAGCCGGTCGGACTCGGGGAGCGCGAAGAAGGCGCGCATGGCCCGGGCGAGCGCGGCGGTTTCCCCCGGGGTGACGCCGTGGCCGACGAGCTGGAAGAAGCCGACGCCGGTGGCCGCGGTGCGGAGCTCGTCGTGCAGACGGCGACGGTCCTCCGGACTGCCGTCGGCGAGCGAGAGGTCGATCACCGGGAGGGCGTCCGCCGGCGTGGAGTCGGTGCCGGTTTCGGATATGGGTGTGTACTGCTGCGTCATGTGTGACATCCGCTGGGTCTCGTCCCGGCTGGTCCCGGTGGTCGACCGGGGGCGGCCGGGGCAGCGCCTGGTGCGGCGCGTGCTCCGGGAGCCGGGAGGTGGTGGCGGCATGGCAGGGCCGCCGTTGAGGGTGGGTGGCGCGAGGTTCAGCCGGAGCGTCGACAGGACATGGTCGTCACGCGGAGCAGGTCCACGTGGCGGCGGCGAACAAGGATGAGCACCTCATCAGCCTAATTGACCCGTTCCGCGGCAGGCGAGACCCCTGCAGCGGAGCGCCACTCACCACTTGTCGGTGATCTATCAAGGCGTGGGGCGGTGCTGCCGGAGCGTGGCGGCTCCTTTCGGGAATCGTGGCTTCGCGGGGTTACGGCTTCGGGAGTCGCGGCTTCGAAGGGGTACGGCCCCTTTCAGGAGTTGTTGAGGTAAGCCAGGACGGCCAGGACGCGACGGTTGTCGTCGTCGGAGGGCTGGAGGCCGAGCCGGACGAAGATCGACGCGGTGTGCTTGGCGACCGCCCGCTCGGTGATCACCAGCTGCTGGGCGATCGCCGCGTTGGACCGGCCCTCCGCCATGAGCGCCAGCACCTGCCGCTCGCGCGGGGAGAGGGTGGAGACCGGGCCGGCCGAGGAGTTGTGGGTGAGCAGCCGGGTGATCACCTCCGGATCCATCGCGGTGCCGCCCTGGGCGACCCGCCGGACGGCGTCGATGAACTGGCTGCCGTCCATCACCCGGTCCTTGAGCAGGTAGCCGATCCCACCGGTGCTGCCGGCCAGCAGCTCGCGCGCGTACAGCTGCTCCACGAACTGCGACAGCACCAGGACGGGCAGGCCCGGGTGAGCCTGACGGGCCGCCAGTGCGGCCCGCAGTCCCTCGTCGGTGAAGCTCGGCGGCAGCCGGACGTCGACCACGGCGATGTCGGGCCGGTCCGCGGCCACCGCGGCGAGCAGCTGCTCGCCGTTCTCCACCGCCGCGGTGACCTTCATGCCGTTGGCCTCCAGCAGTCGGGTCAGGCCGTCCCGAAGGAGGAAGAGGTCTTCGGCGATGACAACGCGCACGGGATCTCCAGGTTCACAATGGTCGGCCCACCGGAAGGGCTGCTGATCGCGAGCACCCCGTCGAAGGCGGCCAGTCGGCGTTCGGTTCCGCTGAGGCCGGTTCCCCGGGACGGGTCGGCGCCGCCGCGCCCGTCGTCGGTCACCGATATCCGCAGCAGCCCGTCACTGTGCCCTATCTCGATCCACACGTGCGAGGCCCCGGCATGCTTCACCACGTTGGCCAGCAGTTCCGTCACCGCGAAGTAGGCGGCCGACTCCACCGGAGCGGGGGCCCGGCCCTGCAGGCCGCCGGTGAAGCTGACCGGCAGGGGCAGGTCCAGTGCCGTTGCCTGCACCGCGTCGGCCAGGCCGCGGTCGGCCAGAACCGGCGGGTGGATGCCCCGGACGAGGTCCCGCAGCTCGCTCAGCGCCTTCACCGAGGACGTCCGGGCTTCGGCCAGCAGCGGCCCGAGGGCGTCCGGGTCGTGCTTCAGCTGCTCGGCCACGGTCAGCAGCATGCCCAGTGCCACCAGCCGGGCCTGCGCCCCGTCGTGCAGGTCCCGCTCGATCCGGCGCAGCTCGGCGGCCCCGGCGTCGATGGTGTCCGCCCTGGTCCGGGCCAGGTGGCTGACCTGGCGGGCGAGTTCGGCCCGCCGGGAGGGCCCGAGCAGGGCCCGGGCGGCCTTCTCGTGGATCCGCAGAGCCGGTGGGGCGGCCCACAGGACGGCCAGCGGGGCGACGGTCAGGCCCATCGCGTAGACGATGCCCAGCGCGAAGAACCGTCCGTTCCGGCCGAAGACCTCCAGGGCGACCGGGGCCAGCAGGACGATCGCGGCGGTGAGCAGCACGGCCGTGCCGGTGAGCAGCGTCCAGGCGACGTCCCGCCAGGTCGCCGGGTCGGTGAGCCAGCCGCCGGCGCGCAGCCGCCGCCAGGGCCCGGCGCCGACCGGTCGGCGGTACGGCACCGCGATCGGCCGCCCGCTCCACTTCCCGACCGTCCGCCTGCTCTCCGTTGCGATCCAGCGGGCGCCGAACAGCCCGAGCACCAGCAGCGAGGGCGCCAGCCAGAGCGAGCCGGACCGGCCGCCGGGTGCGGCGCCGCCGTAGATGTGCGTCGCCATCAGCGCTATCGCCCCGGGGGCGAACAGCGCGGCGCCGACCGCCCGGCCGCCGCCCCCGGTGGCCCAGCAGAGCACCCAGAGGGCGACCGGCGCCATCGGCACCGCCAGGATCAGCGGCCCGCCCGGGTGGAAGTCCGGGGGCTCGTCCGGACCGAACAGTGCGGTGGCCAGCAGCACCGGCCCGGCCAGCAGCGCGAGGAAGCCCGTCACGGCCAGCGTCGCCGCGTACCAGGCACGCACCCCGTCCGTGCAGGCCCGGCCGACCCGCAAGGCCGGTCCGTTCAGCACTCCCGCGTTCATGACGCGCCCCCTTCCCTTCCGTGGCCCCCGTCGGGAGGCCCGGAGCCGCGGCCTCGAAGC
>NZ_JBHVFE010000133.1:0-19540 GCF_042801945.1 Kitasatospora sp. NPDC057542 | reverse complement strand
ACCCGAGCCCGTTCCGTCGCGGCTGCCTCAGCTGCGGTGCAGGGCGAGGCGGGTGACCAGCCCGCCGCCCACGCCGGCGACGACGGCCGCGGGCAGCCACCACAGCGGCCACTGCGCCAGGCCGAGCGCCCCGTCGACCGACCACTGTCCCGGGCCGGTGGCGGTCAGCGCCGCGCCGATGACGATCAGGACGAACGGGAACTCGTACCCGTCGTGCTGCACCCACAGCCCGTGGGGCCACTTGACCGTCAGGGCGACGGTCATCACCCCCATGACGCCCGCGCCGGCCAGCGGGGTGAGCAGGCCGAGGGCCAGCATCAGCCCGGCCCCGAGCTGGGTGCCGCCGGCGGTGATCGCGGTGAGCTTGCCGCCGCGGAAGCCGTCGCCCCGGAACTCGGCGCTGCCGCCCTCCAGTCCACCCCCTCCGAGGTGGAAGCTGACCTTCTGGACGCCGTGGCCCGCGATCAGCAGGCCGGCGACCAGGCGCAGCAGGAGTAGACCCGTGTTCATGTCGGACTCCGTCAGGGTCGGTGGCGGGCCGTCAGCCGGCGGCGTGCGGGTTGATCATGGACTGGGCGTAGACGATGCCCATGCCGTAGGCGCCGCCGTGCTCCTTGACCAGGTCCGTGACCGCGACGTAGGTCTCGGTGCGGGCCCAGTCGCGCTGGAGCTCCAGCAGGACCTGCACCCAGGTGACGGGCACGGCGCCGGCGGCGGTCATCCGCTGCAGGGCGTGCTCGTGGGCCAGCGGGCTGACGCCGCCGGAGGCGTCGGCGACGACGTAGACCTCGTAGCCCTGGTCCAGCGCGGAGAGGGCGGGCAGGACCAGGCAGACCTCGGTCCACAGGCCGGACAGGATGATCTTGGTGTGGCCGGTCGCCTTGACGGCCGCGACCAGGGCCTCGTCCTCCCAGGCGTTCATGCTGGTCCGGTCGATGACCTCCTGGTCGGGGAAGACCTCCCGCAGCTGCGGCAGGAGCGGGCCGGAGAACGACTCGGCCGCGACGGTGGACAGCACCACCGGCACGTCGAAGATCTTCGCGGCCTTCGCCAGGCCGACGGTGGAGTTGATGATGGCGGTGCGGTCGCCGCTGCCGGTGCCGAAGAACATCTGCGGCTGGTGGTCAACGAACAGCATCATCGCGTTGTCCGGGGTGAGCAGGTCCGGGCTCGGGGCGGCGTGGACGTTGGCGAAGTCGACCATGGTTCTTCTCTTTCCTTGGGAATGCAGGGAATTGACACTGCGTCAGACGACGCTGCCGGATCGGCTCGGCGTCACGTTCGACGACACTAGTCCGCGATGGTCCGACCGTTCTGCTCGCTCTGCGCCCGGGACTGTTCCGACAACGCACGACCACGGGCACCGGCCCGGCCGGCCGCCGAAGTGCGCTGCTGGGCAACTGCCGATGCGCTGCGGAGAACCTCGCCCGCCGTCGGCTGCCTAGGTTCGCTGGGCGGCCCCGCGCCGAAGCGCCACCGAACGAAGGGAACCCCGTTGTCCACCATGCCCGTCGCCGGAATCCGTCCCGGCACCCCCGACCAGCCCGCCGACCTGGTCGTGCGCAACGCCAAGGTGTTCACCAACGACCCGCGCCGCCCGCAGGCCACCGCGGTGGCCGTCCGGGACGGTCTGGTCCAGGCGGTCGGCGACGACGCGGACGTCGCCCCGCTGGTCGGCCCCCGCACCCGGGTGGTCGACGCGCTCGGCCGCCGGGCCGTCCCGGGACTCAACGACGCGCACCTGCACGTCATCCGCGGCGGCCTCAACTACGTGCTGGAGCTGCGCTGGGACGGCGTCCCGACGCTGCGCGAGGCCCTGGCCATGCTCCGGTTGCAGGCCGAGCGCACCCCGCCCGGCCAGTGGGTGCGGGTGGTCGGCGGCTGGTCCGCCGACCAGTTCGCCGAACGGCGCCTGCCCACCCTGGAGGAGCTCAACGCCGCGGCGCCCGACACCCCCGTCTTCGTGCTGCACCTCTACCAGTCGGCGCTGCTCAACCGGGCCGCGCTGCGCGCCGCGGGCTTCACCCGGGACACCCCCGACCCGGCCGGCGGCCAGATCGTGCGCGGGCGCGACGGCGAACCGACCGGACTGCTGATCGCCGCCCCGGGCGCCCTGCTGCTCTACTCCACGCTGGCCAAGGCGCCGACGCTGGACGAGGCCGACCGGATCGGCTCCACCCGGCACTTCCTGCGCGAGCTGAACCGCTTCGGCCTCACCTCCGCGATCGACGCCGCCGGCGGTTTCCAGAGCTTCCCCGAGAACTACGGCACCGTCATGGAACTCGCCCGACAGGGCGAGTTGACCCTGCGCATCGCCTACCACCTCTTCCCGCAGACCGCGGGCCAGGAGCTGGACGACCTCACCCGCTGGGTCAACACCGTGCGCCCCGGCGAAGGAGACGAATGGCTGCGGCTCAACGGCGCGGGGGAGAACCTCACCTGGGCCGCCGCCGACTTCGAGAACTTCACCGAACCCCGGCCGCAACTGGGCTCCTACGAGAGCGAGTTCGAGAAGGCCGTCCGCCTGCTGATGGAGAACGGCTGGGGCTTCCGGCTGCACGCCACCTACGACGAGACCATCCGCCGCGACCTCGCCGTCTTCGAGAAGCTCGCCGCCGAGGGCCTCTTCCCGCAGGGCAACCGCTGGCTCTTCGACCACGCGGAGACGGTGAGCCCGGACAGCCTCGACCGGATCGCGGCCCTGGGCGGCGCCGTCTCCGTGCAGAACCGCCTCTCCTTCCAGGGCGAGGCCTTCGTCTCCCGCTACGGCGCCCCGGCCGCCGCCGAGGCTCCGCCGCTGCGCGCGATGCTGGACCGCGGCCTGACCGTCGCGGCGGGCACCGACGCCACCCGGGTCTCCTCCTACAACCCCTGGGTCGCCCTGCACTGGCTGGTCTCCGGCCGTGCGGTCAGCGGGCGGCGCCTCGCGGCCGACCACAACCGGCTCAGCCGCGAGCAGGCCCTGGAGCTCTACACCCTGGGCGGCGCGCGCCTCACCGGCGAGCAGGACGTCAAGGGGCGCCTGGCCGTCGGCAGTTACGCGGACCTCGCGCTGCTCAGCGCCGACTACTTCACCGTCCCCGAGGCCGACATCCCGCACATCGAGTCCGTCCTCACCGTCGTCGGCGGACGCATCGTCCACGCCACCGCGGAGCACCAGGGGCTGGCGCCCGAGCTGCCCGAGGTGTCGCCGTCCTGGAGCCCGGTCACCCGCTTCGGCGGCTACCACGCCACCCCCGCCCCCAGCCTGGCCGGCGTCCGTCAGGCCGAAGGCGTACTGGAGGCCGTGGCGGCCTCCGGCGAGCAGCACGCCTGGCGCGCGGCCCGCGGCCTCGCCCTCCCGGGGCAGCCGCAGGTTCCGATGGATCCCTGCTTCTTCTGAGGAGCAGCCAAGTCCACTCGGGGGCATCGCCGGAACGAGGCGGTGCCCCCGCCCGTATCCCCCTACCGCACGAGGAGCCGTCGTGACGAATCCCGCAGCCGAATCCCGCACCGCACCCCCGCCGCAGCTGCCCGGACCGCAGATCCACGACCGCCACCCGCTGGCCCTGGCCCTGTTCGGCCTCACCCTGGTCAGCGGCCTGATCGACGCCGTGAGCTACCTCGGGCTCGGCCACGTCTTCACCGCGAACATGACCGGCAACGTCGTCGTCATCGCCTTCGCCCTCGCCGGCGCGCCCGGATTCTCCGTCGCCGGCTCGCTGACCTCCCTCGCCGCCTTCCTCCTCGGCGCGCTGCTGGCCGGCCGGCTCGCCACCCGACAGGCCGGTACCCGGCAGCCCCGGCGGCTGCGGGCAGCCTTCGTCCTGGAGGCCGCGCTGTACGGCGTGGCCGCTGTCGTGGCGTTCGTCCGGAGCGTCGACGGGCCCGCCCAGTACGGCGTGATCGCGCTGCTCGCCCTCGCGATGGGCATCCGCAACGGCACCGTCCGCGGCCTCGGCGTGCCGGACCTCACCACCACCGTGCTCACCCTGACCCTGACCGGCCTGGCCGCCGACTCCCGCCTTGCCGGCGGCACCGCCCTCCGCCAGCGCCGGAAGGTGTTCTCCGTCGCCACCATGCTCGTCGGCGCCGCCCCCGGCGCGGTCCTCGTGCTGCACGGGCAGACCGCCTGGGCCCTGGTCGCCAGCGCTGTCCTGGCCGGTGTCACCGTCCTGCTCTACCGCGAGTGAGCCGACGGTCCGGCCTCGTCGCCCGCCCGCGGGCGGGGCCGTGGACCCGGCATCGAACCGGCGGATCGGGCGGGCGATAACCTGGGGTGCCCGGGGAGCGGGCCGACCGACCCGAGGAAGAGGAACAGTGGCGGAGGACAGGCGGTTTCCGGTCCTGGTCGGGCGGCAGCGGGAGACGGAGCTGCTGACCGCGGCGCTGGTCCAGGCCGAGGACGGCGCGAGCGGTTCCACCGTGCTGCTGCGCGGCGACGCCGGTGTCGGCAAGAGCACCCTGGTGGCCCGGGTGGAGCGGGTGGCGTGCGGGCGCGGGTTCACCGTGCTGCGCGCGGTCGGTACGGAGGCGGAGACGGACTTCGCGTTCGGGGCCCTCCACCAGGCCTTCTGGTCGCTGCTCCAGCGCTCCGACGCGCTGTCCGCGCACCAGCGGGAGGCCCTGGAGAGCGCGTTCGGCGTCCGCTCCGGGACCCCGAGCGGCTTCGCCGTCGGCGCCGCCGCGCTGGCCCTGCTGGAGGAGGCGGTGCGGACCGCCCCCGTCCTGCTGCTCCTGGACGACCTGCACTGGATGGATTCGTCGAGCGCGACCGTCTTCGCCTTCCTGCACCGGCGGTGCGCCGAGCTGCCGGTGGCGATCGTCGGCGCCACCCGCCCGGACGGACCGGCCGCCCAGACCTGGTCGGCCGAGGCCGTCGACGTCCCGGCCCTGCCCCGGGAGGACGCGGCCCTGCTGCTGGGCACCTGCTACCCCGAACTCGCGGCGCCCGCCAAGGAGCGCGTCCTGACCGAGGCGGCCGGGAACCCGCTGGCGCTGGTGGAGCTGCCGCGCCAACTGGCGGCCGCCCAGCAGTGGGGTGCCGCTCCGCTGCCCGAACGGCTGCCGCTGGGGCGGAAGCTGGAACGGATGTTCGCGGAACGGCTGGGGACGGTGACGCCGGAGGTCGGCCGTCTCCTGCTGCTCGGCGCCCTGGCCACCGGCCCGGACTCCGGCAGCGCCGAGTGGCTCCGTGCCCTCGCGGACGAGAACGCGCGGGAGGTCCTGGACCGGATCGAGGCGGAGGGCCTGGCCCGGCTCGACCCGGCCGGGCACCTCGTGTTCCGGCACCCCCTGGTCCGTACCGCCGTCGTCTCCACCGCCTCCGACACCGCGCGCCGGGAGGCGCACCGCGCGCTGTCCGAGACCCTCGCACCGGACGACCCGCGACGGCTCGTCCACGAGGCGGCCGCCGCGCTGCTGCCCGACGAGGACCTCGCGCACCGCCTCCAGGAGGCCGGCCGCGACCTCGCCCACCGGGGCGGCGAGGCGGAGGGGGCGCTCCTGCTCGAACGCGCCGCCGTCCTCAGCCCCAGCTCCTGCGACCGCGTCCGCAGGCTCACCTGGGCCGCCGTGATGGCCGCCCGCGGCGGGCAGCTGCGCCACACCGTGGCCCTGGTGGAGGAACTGAAGAGCAGTACCGTTCCGCAGGACACCGCCCCGCTGTTCTCGTACGCGGTGGTCTACGCCGACCAGAGCCACCACGTCGACTTCGAGTCCTCGGCCGCGTTGCTGCCCGCCGCCCTCGACACGCTGACCGCGCCGGGCGCCGGCACCTTCGGCGGGCTGGTCGAACAGGTCTACTTCAAACTCCTCCTGGCCGCCACCTACACGGACGACCCCTGGGCCTGGCGCGCCCTGGAACGGCACCGGGAGAACGTCTCCGAGGTGGGCCGGCTGTGCCTGCGGGCCTGGACCGCCCCGGGCCCGGACGCGGCCGCCGCCCTGATGGCGACGGCCGAGGGCATGACCCAGGAGCAGGAGGCCGGCGCGGCCTGGCTTCTGCTGTGGACCGCCTCGGCACTCGACTGCCCCGAGGGCGACCTGTGGCAGCGCTTCTCCGGGCTGCACGGCTACGCCACCCAGGGCTCGGTCGCGAAGGCCAAGGCCCACCAGGACTACCTGCTCGGACACTGGGACCGGGCGGCCGTCTGCCTGCGCGAGGCCGAGATGGCGGACGAGCTCGGCTACCACACCAACGGCCTGATGTTCCGCCTGTACCACGCCCACTTCCTGGCCGGCCGGGGCGACGAGGCCGGACTGCGGGAGATCGAGCGGACCATCGGGCCGATCGCCACCCGCGCCCGGATGCGGTACGTCCTCGACCGGCTGAGCCATCTGCGTGGCCTGGCCGCGCTCGCCCACCGGCGCTACGAGGAAGCGTACGCGCACTTCTGCGAGCTCACCCCGCCCGGGCGACTGCCCGGCGGCCGGCCCTGGCACCACACGCTCGTCCTCGACCTGGTGACGGCCGCCGTCCACACGGGACGGCAGGAGGAGGCCCGGGCGCACCTCGCGGCCGGAGCCGGGGCGGGCTCGGCGGAGATCTCCGGACGCCACGCCCTCCTGTGCGCGGCCGCCACCGCCCTGGCCGCGGACGACGACGAGGCCGAGGCCGCCTACCGTGCGGCGTACGCCGTGCCGGGCGCCGAACAGTGGGTGTTCGACCTCGCGCGACTGCGGCTCGCCCACGGCGCCTGGCTGCGCCGCCGCCACCGGCCCGGGGCCAGGGAGGCACTGCGCGCGGCCCACCACGTGTTCCGCCGCCTCCGGGCCACCCCCTGGGCGGCGCAGTGCGAGGAGGAGCTCCGTGCCGCGGGCGACTCCGTGGCCCCGACGCAGAACGGACCGGTCACGGGGGCGGCCGGGCTGACCGGTCAGGAGCTGCGCATCGCCCGGCTGGCCGCGACCGGTCTGACCAACAAGCAGATCGGCCGGCAGCTCCAGCTGTCGCCCCGCACCGTCGGGGCCCACCTCTACAAGATCTTCCCGAAGCTCGGCATCACCACGCGGGCCGCCCTCGCCCACGCTCTCGACGGCGGCTGACCTGCCCGAACGCCCGCCGTCCCGAGCCCGGCGGCCGACCGTGCCGACACGACAGTCAGATGACCTAACGACCCGCGCCGCCCGAGCCCCAGGCTGAGAGTGCAGGACCTCGGCGGAAGGACGGTCAGATGGGCGTGCGGGTGACGACCGCGTCGGTCGCGGACGACGAGAAGGCGGCCTTCTGGAGCGGGGCGGTGTCGCGGTCGCTGGTGCCCCTGGAGGTGCGCCCGCTCACCGGGCGGCCGTTCGACGGACTCCTGGAGTCGCACCGCCTCGGGTACGTGCGGATCTCCACGCTGGAGGCCGACGCGGCCCGGCTCTCCCGCACGGCGGCGCTGATCGCGCGGACGCCACGGAGCGAACCGCAGGTCGGGGTCGGCGTGCAGGTGACGGGCCGGGCCGTCCTGGAGCAGGACGGGCGCCGCGCGGAGGTGCCGCCGGGCGGGCTCGTCCTGTACGACACGGCGCGCCCGTACGCGGTGGACTACCCGCAGCGGTTCCGCACCCACCTGTTCCACGTGCCGCGCCGGCTTCTGGGGGTGCCCGAGCGCGACCTGCGGAACGCGTCGGCGACGGCCGTCGGCCCGACGGAGGGGTGCGGACCGGTGCTGCTGCCCTTCCTTGGCGTCCTCGCCGCCTCCGCGCACTCCTACCCCGCCCCGGTCGGGGACCGGCTCGCCGGCAGCGTCGCGGACCTCTTCGGCACACTCATCGCCCAGCTGGCACCGGCCCGGGCGGTGGACGAGCAGGGAGCCCAGAACGCCCACCTGGTCCGGCGGGTGCGGGAGTACATCGACCGCCACCTGGGCGACCCGGACCTGTCCCCCGAAGGGATCGCCGATGCGCACCACATCTCCGTGCGGTACCTGCACCGGCTCTTCGAGGGCGAGGGCGTGACGGTGAGCCGGCTCATCCAGCGGCTCCGCCTGGACGCCTGCGCCCGCGAGCTGGCCCGGCGGGGCCGCACCGCGCCCACGGTCTCGGCCGTCGCCCAGCGGTGGGGCTTCGTCAACCCGGCACACTTCAGCCGGACCTTCCGCGCCGCATACGGCGTCTCGCCGCGCGAGTGGCGCTCACGCCCGCACGGCGAACCCGGCTGAGGAGCCGCCGGCCCGCCCGCCGAAGGGCACGAACAGGCCACCACGGCCGGGGCACACACGGAGCCACCGTGCCCGTCGACCGAAGCCAGGAGCAGAGAGTTGTCCGACCCCACCCCCCTGCCCGAGCGGCGCCCGGTGCTCGACCGGGCGGTCCAGGAGCTCCTGGACGCCCGAGCCGGCCGGTCCGCGACGGAACCGCCGGACCTCTCCTGCCTCACCTGCGACGATGCTCCGGACGGTGCGGACGCTCCGGACGGCGGGCCGGTCGGCGGCGCGTTCGGGGCCGAGGACGATCCGTACGGCACGACGTCGGAATGGCTCGCCCTGCCCTGCGGACCGACCGGACGGGTGCACGTCCAGGTGACCAGACCCGTCGGCGCCGCCCAGCCCAGCCCCGTCGTGCTGTTCCTGCCCGGCCTCGGCTGGTCGCTCGGCGACGCCGACTGCTACGCCCGGCTGATCCGGGAGTTCGCCCTGGGCACCGACGCCGCCGTCGTCTACGTGGACTACGCCCGGGCGCCCGCGGCCCGCTACCCGGTGGCCGTCGAACAGTGCCACGCCGTGGCCCGCTGGATCCACGAGCACGGCCACGAGATCGGACTGGACGGGGCCCGGATCGCCGCCGTCGGCGACTCCGCGGGGGCCAACCTGGTGGCGGCACTGACCCTGCTGGCCCGCCGGCGCGACGACGTACCGCTGCTCCACCAGGTGCTGCTGTACCCGGTCACCGACGCCGACTTCGACACCCCCTCCTACCGCCGGTTCGCGACGGGGTACTTCCTGCACCGCGACCACATGCGCCGCTTCTGGGACGACTACCTGCCCGACCCTCAGCGACGGACCGAGGCCACCGCCGCGCCGCTGCGTGCCTCCCTCGACCAGCTCGCCGGGCTGCCGCCGGCCCTGGTGGTCACCGCCGAGGCCGACGTGCTGCGGGACGAGGGCGAGGCCTACGCGGCCAGGCTCCGCGCGGCCGGGGTCCCGGTGGTGGCGACGCGCTACCAGGGCGCCGTCCACGGCTTCCTGCTGCTCGGCGCGAGCTTCCCCACGAGCACCGCCCGCGCCGCGCTGATCCAGGCCGTCGACACCGTGCACGTCGCCCTGCACGGCCGTTCCTGGTGACCCCCGACCACCGCCCGACGAGAGCCCGCGCCCACCCGACACCGCGACACCGGACCGGCCGGTCCGGTCGACAGCTGTTCGAGGAGTACCGATGTCCGTCGTTCTCGACACCGCCCTGGTACCGCCCGCAGACCGCGCCGAATACTGGCACGAGGCCGTCTCCCGCACCTTCATCCCGCTGGACGTGGCCCTGCTCGAAAGCGAGCCCGCCCCCGCGACGATCACCAGTCACAGCCTGGGTGCCACCCAGGTCTCCCTGGTGCAGGCCGGCCCGCAGCGGGTCGAGCGCGGCGCGGGGCTGATCGCCCGCGGCGGGGAGGACCACCTCACCCTGGCGCTCCAGCACCGCGGTACCGCCCGGCTCGACCAGGACGGCCGCCAAGTGGAGCTGCGCCCGGGCACGTTCGCGATCTCCGATGCCGGGAGGCCGTTCGCCAAGGAGCTTCCGGAGCCCTTCCTCTTCACGGCCTTCCACTGGCCGCGGTCGGTCGGGGGCGTCTCCGAGGAGGATCTGCGGGTGCTCACCGCGACGGCCTTCGACACCGGCGACGGCACCGCCCGGCTGGTGGCCGCCTACCTGGAGTGCCTCTCGCGGTCGGCCGGTGCGATGGAGCCGCAGCCGGCCGCCTGGCTCGCCGCCACGGCGTTCGACCTGCTCGCGGTGCTCGCCCACGAGCGGCGCGGCCGGTCCGTCCCCGAGGCGCCCGAGGCGGCGCTCGCCACTCTTGCGCGGGTGAAGGACCACATCCTGCGTCATCTGGGCGACCCGGGCCTCTCGCCGGAGCGGATCGCGGCGGCCCATCACGTGTCGGTGCGGTACCTGCACAAGCTGTTCCGCTTCGAGGGGGTGACGGTGGCCCGCTGGATCCAGCGCCAGCGGCTGGAGATGTCCCGCCGGGACCTCGCCCGTCCGGGGGCGGGCCGGGCGAGCGTGGCGGCGGTCGCGGGCCGCTGGGGCTTCGTGAGCGCGAGTCACTTCAGCCGGGCGTTCCGCGCCGCCTACGGCGCCTCCCCGCGCGAGTGGCAGGCATGCGCCGGAGCGGGCCTCACCCCGGCCGCCGTCCGGCTGCCCCCGCCGGGCGGCGAGCCGGGGGCGACGGGCCTGCCGTCCGGATACGGCGTCGCGGTGTGAGGCCTCCGGCGGTTGGCAGCCGCCGTTCGGAGCGCCCGGATCGGTCGTCACCTCTGATCGCGCGCGAGTGCGTCACCGGCTTGACTGGTGACGCATTGGATTGCCATCATTGCATCACCGCATGGACCGGTGATGCAGAAGAGGGTTCGGACGCATCGCCGGGAGGCGGTCGGACATCGAGTCGATCCAGATGGGGAGCACCAGCCATGGCAGTCAGCTACACCGCCGTTGTCGACGTCGACGGTGAGGGCCGCAACGGCGGCCGGGTCCGCTCCTCCGACGGTCTGCTGGAGACCGGTCTCGCCATTCCGAAGGAACTCGGCGGCGCAGGCACCGCGACCAACCCGGAGCAGCTCCTCGCGGCCGGCTGGGCCGCCTGCTTCCTCGGAGCCCTCCGCCGGGCGGCCGGGGACCGTGGGACCCGGCTCACCAGCACCACCATCACCGCCGAGATCACGCTGACCCACGGCGACGACGACGAGTTCTCGCTCTCCGCGGTCCTGCGCCCCGTGCTCGGCGGCGTGGACCAGGCCACCGCCGAGGAGCTCGCGCGCGCCGCGCACCGGATCTGCCCGTACTCCAAGGCCACGCGCGACAACATCCCGGTCGTCATCCACGCCGGCGTCGCGGCCTGACCCACCCCCCGACCGGCGGGTCCCGTGCCTGTTCCCCCGTCCCGCACGGGACCCGCCCGCACAGGCACACCCACACCACCGGCCGGAGGACCGGCGCGGCACATGGCCTTCGTCGGCGCACACGTGTTCACCGGTGGTCGGACGTCCTCGTCATGCCCCTGACCGGTGTTCCACCGTCTCCGAGGGGAGACGGCCCCCGGGGGAGCGGCCGCGGCCGGTCGGTGGGTCAGCCGGCGTCGCCCGGGGTGGCCGGGCCCGGCCGCAGCAGGGTGTACATGACGGAGCGCTGCTGCTTGTGGCGCCGGACGCGCCCCTTGGCGACGAGGGATTCCAGGGTGTTCCGTACGACCTGGGGCGTCGGGTTGCGCTTCGGGTACTTCGCCATGAGCTCGACCCGCAGGTCCTTCGCCGGGCACGGCTCGTCGTGCCGGCCCAGGAGTTCCACGAGCAGGTCACCGAGCAGAGGCCGGTGCGAGGCCGCCTTCGCACCGGTCCTCGTCGTGCCGGTCTTCGTCGTGCGGGCCGCCGGGGCGGTGGACTCCTCCCGTGGCCGCTCGGGAGGAAGTGCCTGGCCGGCGGGGCCCTCGTACCGCTCGGCGAGACTCAGGATGTCGGCCAGGAGGGCCTCCTCCTGCTTCAGCATCCTGAGCTCCTCCGCCAGCTCCCGCTGTCGCTGGTGGTTCTTCTCCAGGTCCGACGCGGCTTGTTCCACGTACCGGGACCGGAGCGTGGAGGCTGGATGGCGGGTCACAACCGTTCACTCCCTAGGCATGGTGGTGTTGCATGGTACCCATGCCGGGGCCCGCGCGCCGACGCGTGCGGTTGTGGAGGGGTTACCGAGGGCCCGTGGCGGACGGCGTCTTCTTCCGCGCGCGGTAGGCGGCGGCCTTGATCCTGTTGCCGCAGGACTCCATGCCGCACCACTGGCGGCGCATGCCCCGGGAGCGGTCGATGTAGACCCGGGTGCACTCCGGGTTGCCGCACTCCTTCATCAGGGGGACGTCCGGGCCGCTGAGGAGTTCGACCGCCTGGCGCGCGACGGTCGCCAGCGCCTGCTCGGGGGTCGCCTCGTTGTGCCGCCCGGTCATGGTGAGCTGCGGCGTCACGGGCGGCTTGCGTGCGGCGCCGTTGAGCACGGCGAGCGCCTCGCGGTCGAACGCCTCGCCGAGCCGTCGGTTGGTGACGAGCCGGTAGACGGCCTCGCGGACGGTCGTCGCCTCGCGGACGTCCTGTTCGTCACCGGGCGTGATCGTGTCCACCAGCCCGCAGTCCAGGTACCAGGCGTTCAACCGCTCCGGCGTCACGAACATCTCGAACCGGATCGTGCGCCGTGCACGGAGCGTGGCCGCGAAGTCCAGGGCCGGGTGCCCGCAGACGAAGACATGGTCAAGGTTCACATCACCATGCTGACAGGTGACTACGCAGGCGGGCAATAACGCCCGGCCCCGGCAGGGTCGAGCCGCAGCTCGCGGCCCTGCCAGCGCCGGCGCAGCCAGCGGTCGTGGCTCGCGAGGACGATCGCGCCGGGACCGGTGCCGAGGGCCTCCTCCAGTTCGTCGCACAGGCGGGGGGAGAGGTGGTTGGTGGGTTCGTCGAGCAGCAGCAGCTGGGGCGGTTCGGCCACCAGGAGCGCCAGCGCGAGCCGTCGGCGCTGTCCGACGGACAGCCGGCCGACCGGCTTGTCCAGGTCCGCCGTGTGCAGCAGACCGAGCGACCCCAGCGGCACCTCCTCGGCCCGAGACGGGCCCAGTGCCAGCGCGTAGGTGTCGCGGACGGTGCGGTCGGGCCGGTCGAACGCGGTGTCCTGGGTGAGCAGCCCCACCGTCAGCCCGGGGCGCCGGCGCACCGTGCCCCCGGCGGCGAGGTGCCCGGCGAGCACGGCGAGCAGCGTCGACTTGCCCGTCCCGTTGCCGCCCGTGACCAGCAGCCGGTCGGCCGCCGGCACCTCCAGAGCGTCCAGCGCGAGCCGGCCGGGCACCCGGACGTCCCGGAGTGCGACCAGGGGCCGCCGGTCCTCCCCGGCGTCCGCGGCCAGAGCGACGGTGCCCGAGGCCACAGCCCCGACATCCGAGGCCACAGCCCCGACGGCCGAGGCCACGGCCTCGGCTTCCGTGCCCAGAGCGCCGGCGTCCGCGGCCAGGGCGGCGACGGCGAACCGCAGCGGGCGCGGCGGCTCGGGGGCCTGCGCGCGCTCCAGTTCCGCCAGCCGGCGGGCGGCGTTGCGCACCCGGCGGGAGACCTGGTTCTGCACCCGGCCCGCCCGGTGGCCGTAACCCATCTTCTCGTTGTCCCGCGGACCCCGGTCCGGTGCGACCAGGTGCGCGGTCACGCCGGCCGAGTGGCGCAGCTGTGCCAGCTCCTGCTGCTCCTCGGTGTACCGCCGCTCCCAGCGCTCCCGCTCGGCGCGCCGCTCGCCCAGGTAGGCGCTGTAGTTGCCGCCGTAGCGGACCGGTCCGTCCACCGCCGGGTCGAGGTCGACCAGATGGGTGCAGACGGCGTCCAGGAACGCCCGGTCGTGGGCGGCGACGACCACGGTGCCGGGCAGTTCGCGGATCTGCTCCTCCAGGAAGGCCGCGGCGCCGTCGTCGAGGTGGTTGGTCGGCTCGTCCAGCAGCAGCGCGGACGGCCGTCGGACGAGCAGTGCGGCGAGGGCCAGCCGGCCGCGCTGCCCGCCGGACAGCGAGCCGAGCGTGCGGTCGTGCCCGAGTGCGCCGAGGCCCAGCCCGTCGAGGACCAGGGCGGCGCGGCGGTCGGCGTCCCAGGACTCCCGGTACCGGGCCTTTTCCAGCCGCCTGCCGTAGGCGTCCAGGAGTTCCGCGTGGCCGGGGGCGGTCTCCGGGACACGGGCGATCTCCGCGCCGAGCCGGTCCAGTTCCGCGAGGTCCTCGCGGGCCTCGCGCAGCGCGTCGTCCAGGACGGCGGCGACGGTCGCGTCGGTCTCGAAGGGCATCTCCTGGTGCAGGAAGCCGAGGTCCGCGGGACGCGAGACGCTTCCGGCGTCGGGTTCGTCCACGCCGGCGAGCACCCGCAGAAGGGTGGACTTGCCGGCGCCGTTCTCCCCGATCAGGCCGATCCGGTGGCCGGGGGCGGCGCTCAGGCCGACACCGTCGAGGACGCGCCGGCCGCCGAGGTTGCGGACGACGTCGTGGGCGAGCAGGGCGTGCTGGGCGTGCTGGAGCACGGGGATCCTTGGTCCTTCCGACGTGAGGGGTGGTGGGCCCGCCGGGCACGGAGCCTCGGGCGCGGGCCCGGTCACACGTCGGCGGCTCACACCGCGGGCGCCCCGGTCTCCTTCAGCGTGCCGTCGGCCAGCCGGAGCCAGCGGTTGACCCCGATCTCGGCGAGGAACCGCTCGTCGTGACTGACCACCAGGAAGGCTCCCTGGTAGGCGTTCAGGGCGCTCTCCAGCTGGCCGGCGCTGACCAGGTCGAGGTTGTTGGTCGGCTCGTCGAGCAGCAGCAGGTGCGGGGCCGGCTCTGCGCACAGCACGCAGGCCAGGGTGGCGCGCAGCCGCTCGCCTTCGGAGAGCACCCCGACCGGCAGGTGGGCCCGGGCGCCGCGGAAGAGGAAGCGGGCGAGCAGGTTCATCCGTTCCGTCTCGGGCCGCTCGGGGGCGAACGCGGCGAAGTTCTCCGCCACGGTGCGGCCGAGGTCGAGCAGGTCCAGGCGCTGCGAGAGGTAGGCGATCCGCCCGTCGTTGCGCTTGATCTCCCCGCTGTCCGGGGTGAGTTCGCCGGTGACCAGACGCAGCAGGGTGCTCTTCCCCGCGCCGTTGGGGCCGGTCAGCGCGATGCGCTCGGGGCCGCGGACGCTCAGGTCGACGCCGCCGTCAGCGAACACCGGCCGGCCGGCGTGGTGGACCTGCAGGCCCTCGCCGAGGAAGAGGTTGCGTCCGGCGGGCACCTGGGTGTCCGGCAGCTCCAGGGAGAGGCGCTGTTCCTCGCGCAGGGCGCGTCCGGCCTCGTCGAGCCGGGCCTTGGCCTCGCTGACCCGGGCCGCGTGCATCTGGCCGGCCCGGCCCGCGGACTCCTGGGCGCCGCGCTTCATGTTCCCGGCGAAGATGCGGGGCAGGCCGGCGTTCTTGAGGTTGCGGGCGGCGTTGCTCTGGCGGCGCTCGGCGCGTTCGCGGGCCTGCTGCATCTCCCGCTTCTCCCGCTTGAGTTCCTGCTCGGCGTTGCGGACGTTCTTCTCGGCGACCTCCTGCTCGGCCCGGACGGCTTCCTCGTACGCGGTGAAGTTTCCGCCGTAGAAGCGCAGTTCGCCGTTGCCGAGTTCGGCGATGTGCTGCATCCGGTCGAGCAGCGCGCGGTCGTGGCTGACCAGCAACAGGCAGCCGTTGAAGTCCGCCAGCACGTCGTAGAGCTTGTGCCGGGCCTGCGCGTCGAGGTTGTTGGTCGGCTCGTCGAGCAGCAGCACGTCGGGGCGCTTGAGCAGCTGGGCGGCGAGGCCGAGGGAGACGATCTGGCCGCCGCTGAGCGTGCTCAGACTGCGGTCCAGGGTGAGGTCGGTCAGGCCGAGGCGGTCGAGCTGGGCGCGGGTGCGCTCCTCGATGTCCCAGTCGTCGCCGATGGTGGTGAAGTGCCGCTCGTCGACGTCCCCGGACTCCACGGCGTCGATGGCCCGGATGATCTCGGCGATGTCGAGCACCTGGGCGACGGTGAGGCCGGAGGTCAGGGGGAGGCTCTGGCGGAGGTAGCCGAGCCGTCCGGTGACCGACACCGAGCCGGTGGCGGGCTTGAGTTCGCCGGCGATCAGCTTGAGCAGGGTGCTCTTGCCGGCACCGTTGGGAGCGACCAGTCCGGTCCGGCCGGCAGGCACGGTGAAGGACAGGTCGTGGAAGACCGGGGTGTCGTCGGGCCAGGCGAAGGAGACGTTCGAGCAGACGACGGCAGCGTCGGACATGGAGATGACCTCGGAGAAGAGCGAGGGCAGGAGGGTAGACCTCTGCCCTGGGCAGATATGGGAAAAGAGGCACGACGATGCGGACCACCTCGGCTGCGGCGCTCCTGAAGCACCGGCCGGTGGCCGTCAGATCCGGATCTCACCCGGAGATGTCGTCGTCACCCGCCACGTCTGTCACTCCTCGATCACACGACTACAGGTCGCGCCCACTGTAGCAGGCGCCGCCGGCGGTCGGGAGGCCGCACATGTGTGTGCCCCGGCGGGTGTCGACCGGCAACTGCCGTTCGCCGCAGTCCCTTTCACCCCGGCCCCCGCTCGGTGTGGCGCCCCGGTCGTCTCGTTGACAGGTCGGTCGCGGCCGTGCCAGCATCGTCACCAGTTGAACCGGTGACGATGTCGGGAAGGCTCGACCGTGTTCACACGTGTGGACCCGCCCGCGACCGGGCCGGCCGGAGGGCGGCCGCCCTCCGGGATCGCCGCCACCTCGAAGGAGCACACTGACCATGGCGGGAAAGTCGGAGCGGAGGGCCGAGGGCGCACCCGTGGGGCGGCGCGCGGTGCTCGGCATGCTCGGCGCGGGCGCCGCGGGGATCGCCGCGGCGCCGTACCTCCAGCGCGGCTGGGAGCGGGTCCTGGCCGCGGCCTCCGAGGGGGACGCGACCGGCCTGACCGGCCTGCTGCCCAACCCGGGCGGCTTCCGGTACTACAGCGTCGTCGGCTCGGTGCCGCACAAGGACGAGACCGACTACGAGCTGAGAGTCGACGGACTGGTGGAGCGTCAGAAGGCGTACACCCTGGGTGAACTGCGAATGATGCCGCAGTCCAGGGTCGTCCACGACGTGCTGTGCACGGACGGCTGGCGGGTGGACAGGACGCCCTTCGAGGGGGTGCGACTGGCGGACATCCTCGATGCCGCCGGAGTGCGTTCCCCGGGCACGGCGGTCCGGTTCACCTGCTTCGACGGCGAGTACTCCGAGAGCCTCACCCTGGAGCAGGCCCGCCGCCCGGACGTCCTGGTGGCGCTGAACATGCAGGACAAGCCCATCACCCACGCGCACGGCGGACCGGTCCGCCTCTACGTGGCCCCCATGTACTTCTACAAGTCGGCCAAGTGGCTGTCCGGCATCTCGGTCACCGACAAGGTCGTCCCCGGCTACTGGGAGGAGCGCGGCTATGCCGTCGACGGCTGGCTCGACGACGCCGACCGGCGCGGCGGCGCGGCCTGAACAGCCGGACCGGGTCCGGCGCTTCAGTCCCGCCGAGCGCCTGGTCCACCGGGCCACCGGCGTCCTGATGCTGCTGTGCCTGGCCTCCGCGGCCTGCCTGTACCTGGGGCCGCTGGCCCAACTCGTCGGGCGGCGATACCTGGTGGCCACGGTCCACGAGTGGTCGGGCATCCTGCTGCCACTGCCCTTCCTGCTCGGGCTGTTCTCCGCCGCGTTCCGCGCGGACCTGCGCCGGCTCAACCGCTTCGCGCCGTACGACCGGGAGTGGCTGCGGGCCGTCCGCAGGCGCCGGACGTGGCCCGAGGCGCGCCCGGCCGGCAAGTTCAACGCCGGCCAGAAGCTCTACGCGGGCTGGATCGCCGGCGCCGTGCTGGTGATGGCGTCCACCGGTCTGCTGATGTGGTTCACGGGCCTGCTGCCGTCGGTCTCCCGCACCAGTGCGATCTTCGTCCACGACCTCCTGGCCTGGGCGATCGCCTTCGTGGTCTCCGGCCACCTGCGCAAGGCGCTCCGGGACCCGGAGTCGAGGCGCGGAATGCGCACCGGGTACGTCAGCCGCGCCTGGGCGGAGCGGCACCACTCCCGGTGGCTGCCCGAGGACCGGGCGGACGCCTGAGTGTGCCGACCTGCCGTCACCTCCTCGACCGGTGGCATCTTTTCGGCCGCCGCTGTTTCACCCTCCTGTTTTCGACCCACCCCTGCCCGGACACCGGACACGTGTTCCTCCGCTGCCGGGCGTACACCCACGTACTTGGACGGGATACCCATGAAGAAATTCCTGATCGTGCTCGCGACCGGCGCGGCGCTGGCCGCGGTGAACCTGCCGACGGCGGCAGCGGAGACCCCGTACGGCTCCGTGTCCGCGGCGTTCGGCTGTTCGGCGCCGACCGTACAGGCTCCCCCCGGCACGAGGGTGGAGTCCGTGACGGCCGTCCACCGGGACGGCGGCACCATCGACGGAACCGGGGTGGTGGGCGGCACCGTCACCGGGGTCCCCGCCTTCTGCGAGGTGACGGTCACCCTGACCCACCCGGGCGACAACGACCACGCCAAGGTCTCGACCTGGCTCCCCGTCAACGGATGGAACGGCCGCTTCCAGGCGCTCGGCGGGAGCGCCTTCGCGGCCGGGGACAACGGCGTCGGGATGGGCACCGCGGTCAGGAACGGGTACGCCGCGACCACCACCGACGGCGGGCTCGCCGATGCCGTCGACGTCACCTGGGCGCTGAACGCCGAGGGGCGGGTCGACACCGCGCTGCTGAAGAACCTCGCGTCCCGCTCCCAGCACGAGGCGTCGATCGTCGGCAAGCAGGTGGTCGCCGCGCACTTCGGCAGGCAGGCCTCCTACTCCTACTTCAACGGGTGCTCCACCGGCGGACGCCAGGGCTACATGGAGGCCCAGCGCCACCCCGACGACTTCGACGGCATCCTCGCCAACGCGCCCGCCGTCAACTGGGACGAGTTCGAGGTCGCCACCCTGTGGCCGCAGGTGGTCATGAACAACGAGAAGACCTACCCGTCCGCCTGCGAGTTCAAGGCCTTCACCGACGCCGCCGTCGCGGCCTGCGACCCGCTCGACGGTGCCAGGGACAACCTGGTGAACGACGCGTCGCGGTGCGACTTCGACCCGCGCCGGCTGATCGGCACCAAGGTGCTCTGCGGTGGCGAGGAGCTGACCATCACGGCGGCCGACGCCGCCGTGGTGCGCAAGATCTGGGACGGTCCGCGCACCGCGTCCGGCCGGAAGCTGTGGTCCGGCGTCCCGGTCGGTGCCGACCTGGCGGGGCTGGCCGGCACCGCGCCCGACGCGAGCGGCCAGGTGAAGGGCGCGCCGTTCCCGGTGCCCCGGCTCTGGGTCACGACCTGGCTGAAGAAGCAGCCGTCGTTCGACGTCTCGACGATCACCTACGACCAGTTCACCCGGCTGTTCGAGCAGTCCCGGACCGAGTATGACCGGATCATCGGCACCGACGACCCCGACCTGTCCGCCTTCCGCGACTCCGGCGGCAAGCTCCTGACCTGGCACGGCCAGGCCGACCAGTTCATCCCCGCCCAGGGCACCGTCGAGTACCGCCGGCAGGTCGAGCGGAAGATGGGCGGCACCAAGCGGGTCGACGACTTCTACCGCCTCTTCCTCGCCCCGGGCACGGTCCACTGCGGCCTCAACAAGGGCGACGGCACGACCGACGACCTCGCCGCCCTGACGGCCTGGGTCGAGCAGGGCAAGGCGCCGCAGACGTTGCCCGCCACCCTGGTCGACGCGTCCGGGCAGAGCGTCGACCGGGACCTGTGCCGCTACCCCGAGGTGTCCCGCTACCAGGGCCACGGCGACCCGACCGCCGCCTCCGGCTTCCGCTGCGTCCTCCCCTCCCGGCACTGATCCCCCCGGTGCCGTCC